>NZ_ATDO01000055.1:0-53329 GCF_000445085.1 Sphingobium sp. HDIP04
GCGGAAGCGCCCGCCGCGCCGCAGCCGCGCATCATCTCCGTGGGGCCTGGCGGCTTCCTGCGTCAGGGGCCGGGCGACCAGCAGGCGCCGATCCCCCCTGCCCCGCCGCGCCGCCTGGTTCCCGCCAAGCCCAGCCCGGACATTGCGGGCAAGACGTCGCTGCTGGACCTGACCGAGCGCATCTGCAAATGGCCGATGGGCCATCCGGGCGAGCCGGATTTCCATTTCTGCGGCGAAGCGGTGAACCCCGGCTTCCCCTATTGCGTCGAACATTGCGGCCGCGCCTATCAGGCGCAGTTGCCGCGCGGCACGCGCCGTCCGCCGCCGCCCCTGCCCTTCGGCGGGCCGCGGGTTCGCTGATTGCCCGGCATGAAAAAAGGGCCGCTCCAGTCAGGAGCGGCCCTTTTTCATTGGCCCCGCGCCGGGATGGGGCACCCGCATCAGACGATGGTCAGCCCGACGTCGAGGTTATTGCGCGTGGCGTTGGAATAGGGGCAGATCTGGTGCGCCGCCTCGACCAGCCTTTCCGCGTCGGCGCGCTCCACGCCCGGCAGGCTGATTTCCAGGTCGGCGGTGATGCCGAAGCCGCCCGCTGAGCGCGGGCCGATCCCGACCGTCGCGGTGACGCTGACATCCTGCGGCACGCGGATCTTCAACTGGCCGCCCGCGACCTTCAGCGCGCCGATGAAACAGGCCGAATAGCCCGATGCGAAAAGCTGTTCGGGGTTGGTGCCGTCGCCGCCGGGGCCGCCCAGTTCCTTGGGGGTGGACAGCTTCACGGCGAAACGGCCGTCTTCCGTGCGGGCTTCGCCGTCGCGGCCGCCGGTGGCCGTGGCGCGGGTGACATATTTCGCATCGATGGACATGGGCTTGCTCCTTTATATTCTGCGATAATGTTTATCGCGATAAATATCGAATAAGCGAGTCGCGCCCTCTTGTCCAGCATTTATTTATCGCGATATATATTTCCATGCCATGGAACCGGCAAAGGAGACACCTCATGCCCGCCGCCCTGCCTTTGGACGATCAACTCTGCTTCTCGCTCTATGCCGCCAGCATGGCCATCGGCCGCGCCTACAAGCCGATGCTGGACCGGCTGGGCATCACCTATCCGCAATATCTGGTGCTGCATGCCCTGTGGGAGCAGGACGGCCGCACCATCGGCCAGATCGCGGAGCGGCTGTCGCTCGAATCCAGCACGGTGACGCCGCTGGTCAAACGGCTGGAGGCGGGCGGCTTCCTGACCCGCGCCCGCAGCGCGACGGACGAGCGGCGCGTGGACGTGCGCCTGACGGAGCGGGGCGCGGCGATGCGGGAGGAATGCGGATGCCTGGGCGAGGCGCTGCTGGAACGGTCGGGCATGGACGGGGCGCAACTGGCCGACCTCAACGGGCGGGTGAAGCAATTATGGGGGGCGTTGCGCGATCCTCTGCCCTGACCTCCCTGCCATGACGAACGCGCGCTTGCGCCCGCCGCCCGCCTGCTTATAGCTTGCGTCCATGTCCGAAGACCTGTTCGCCGCCAATTCCTCCACCGCCCCGCAATATGACGCCTCCGCCATCGAAGTGCTGGAGGGGCTGGAGCCGGTGCGCCGCCGCCCCGGCATGTATATCGGCGGCACGGACGAGCGGGCGCTGCACCATCTGGCCAGCGAAGTGCTGGACAACAGCATGGATGAGGCGGTGGCGGGCCATGCCACGCGGATCGAGGTGCTGCTGGAGCCGGACAACAGGCTGACCATCACCGACAATGGCCGGGGCATCCCGGTCGATCCGCACCCCAAATTCCCGGGCAAGTCGGCGCTGGAGGTGATCCTGACCACGCTGCATTCGGGCGGCAAGTTCAGCGACAAGGCCTATGCGACGTCGGGCGGCCTGCACGGCGTCGGCATCAGCGTGGTGAACGCGCTGTCGATCAGCACGGTGGTCGAGGTGGCGCGCAACAAGGAATTGTTCCGCCAGAGCTTTACCCAGGGCCTGCCGAGCAGCGACCTTCAGAAGGTCGGCGCGGCGCCCAACCGGCGCGGCACGTCGGTCAGCTTCATTCCCGACACGGAGATTTTCGGGGAGCAGAAGTTCAAGCCGTCCCGCCTCTACCGGTTGGCGCGGTCCAAGGCCTATCTGTTCGCGGGCGTGGAAATCCGGTGGAAATGCGCGCCGGAACTGATCGCCGACGAGACCCCGGCGGAGGCTGTGTTCCAGTTTCCCGGCGGGCTGGCGGATCATCTGAAGGAACAGGTGGGCGACCGGGAATGCGCGACGAGCGCCTTCTTCTCCGGATCGCAGGATTTTCCCGACGCGGCGGGTCGGGTGGAATGGGCGGTGGCGTGGCCGCTCTGGTCGGACGGCTCCTATAGCTGGTATTGCAACACCATCCCCACGCCCGACGGCGGCACGCATGAGACCGGCCTGCGCGCCGCTTTGGTGAAGGGCATCCGCGCCTTTGGCGATCTGGTGGGGCAGAAGAAGGCGAAGGACATCACCGCCGACGACATCGTGACCTCTTCGGAGATCATGCTGTCGGTCTTCATCCGCGACCCGCAGTTCCAGAGCCAGACGAAGGACCGGCTGACCAGTCCGGAGGCGGCGCGGCTGGTCGAAAATGCGGTGCGCGACCATTTCGACCATTATCTGTCCGACCATATGGAGCGCGGCAAGGCGCTGCTCGCCTATGTGCTCGACCGGATGGACGAGCGGCTGAAGCGCAAGCAGGAGAAGGAGGTCAAGCGCAAGACCGCGACCAATTCGCGCAAGCTGCGCCTGCCGGGCAAGCTGACCGACTGTTCCAACGACGATCCGGAAGGGGCGGAGATTTTCCTGGTCGAGGGGGATTCGGCGGGCGGCTCCGCCAAGCAGGCGCGGGACCGCAAGACCCAGGCGATCCTGCCCCTGCGCGGCAAGATATTGAACGTGGCATCCGCCAATACCGCCAAGATCCTGGCCAATCAGGAGATTGCCGACATGATCCTGGCGCTGGGCTGCGGCACGCGCAAGGACTGCAATCCCGACAATCTGCGCTACGAACGCATCGTCATCATGACCGACGCCGATGTCGACGGAGCGCATATCGCGACGCTGCTGATGACCTTCTTCTTCCAGGAGATGCCGGAACTCGTGCGGCGGGGGCACCTCTATCTGGCGCAGCCGCCGCTCTATCGGCTGGTGGCGGGGGGCAAGAGCCTCTACGCCAGGGACGACGCGCATCGCGAGGAAATCCTGGCAAAGGAGTTCAAGGGCAAGAAGGTGGAGGTCAGCCGCTTCAAGGGGCTGGGCGAGATGAATCCCGGCCAGTTGCGCGAAACGACGATGGACCCTAAGACGCGCAGCCTGATCCGCGTAACGCTGCCCGACGATATCGAGGACCGGCAGCAGGTGCGCGAACTGGTCGAGCGGCTGATGGGCACCAATCCGGCGCATCGCTTTGCCTTCATTCAGGAGAATGCGGCGAATGTGGATGAGGAAAGCATCGACGCCTGAGAAGCGATTTACTTGAAAATCGCGGCGGCCGGATTTCGCGATCTACTTGAAAATCGCGACGACCGGATTTCGCGATTTACTCGAAAATCGCGGCGGCCGGATTTCGCGGTTTGACTGAAATGGCCCGGCAAAAAACTGCCGGCAATTTTTTGCCTACCGGCGCGTTAACCAGCGCGGGGCACCTGATGTTCAAATTTCGGCGCGATACCGGCAAGCATGTCAGGCTTCGCCCCGTCCTGTTGCACGGCCCCTTGCCGCACCGCGCTTCGCGCCGCCCCTGCCCTGCTGCTGGCAATCGCGAGCGGCCATGCCTTGGCTCAGGCTCCGCTGGCGGCGTTCCCGGACGCTTTCGGTCATAGCCGCGCCTATACGCCCGCCGAACGCATTTCCGCCAATCTCCTCGCCGGCGGCATGAGCCGTCTGGCGGCGATCAGCGCGCAGCAGGGCGGCGCGGCCAGTCCCGCGCCCTGGGCGACGCAACCGGCCGTTCCGGACGCTATCGTCAACGAAAGGCGCATCGGCGACTTCAGCGGCAAATTGCCCGGCTGGCGGTTGCAGGGCGTCCAGCTTTCCGTGGTGAGCTATCGCCAGCCGGAACTGGTGCCGGGCTTCATGCGGGGATTTTTGTCGGCGCCGACGGCTGCCGCTGTTCCGCAGGCGAGCGCCTTCGTCATGCCGGTTCGCCAGGTTCCCCCGCTTTCGGGCCAGGTCATGCCGCCGCGCAACGGCCAACCCGATGTGTTCGGATCGGTCGCCATGCCGATTTCCCGGACGCTGCTGGACGGCAAATGGGCCTCCGTTTCGGCGACGCTGCCCGGCAAGGGCGTGTGGAGCAGCATGTTGAACGCGGCGCGAGGATCGGCGGCGCAGCAGCAGGTCGAGATGATCAATAGCTGGGTCAACGGGCGGCTGCGCTTCGTGGACGACCGGCAGGGCGGCGACAATTGGGCGTCGGCGGCGCGGACGCTGCAAAACGGCGTCGGCGATTGCGAGGACTATGCCATCGCCAAGATGAAGCTGCTGGAGGCGGCCGGTTTCGACCGGCATGCGATGTTCCTGGTGATCGCCCGCGATCTGGTGCGGCAGGCGGACCATGCCGTGCTGGCGGTGCGGATCGGCGGGGAATTGATGATCCTGGACAATATGACCGACCGGGTGCTGCCTTCGTCCAGCGTTGGGGACTATCGGCCGATCATGAGCTTCAACGCCTTTGGGCGGTGGACCCATGGCTATCGGGTGACCACGCCCGCGAAGGTGCAGTTCGCGGCGCGGTGAGCGAGTCCTGGGTGGCGGGGCAAATTCGGGATGGTGGGGATGGGCATCCCATGACATTCCCCTCCCGTAAACGGGAGGGGCTAGGGGTGGGTGCGACCCCGGACTTGATCCGGGGGAGCTTCTGACCTAGCCGTTGCAAAACAACGCAGATGTTGCGCCGGCCCACCCCCTAACCCCCTCCCGCCTGCGGGAGGGGGAATGACGGCTAACCACCAAAATTACACGGAATTTTTCCACGCTCCTAGTTAATCGCGCTCCTGCCTGCACGTGAGCACAATTCCCATGGCGTGAAGGCTTACCGCTCCCGCAGCGCTTCTGAGCGCGCCTTCATGATGGGTTTCAGCAGATAGGCCAGCACCGACTTGCGGCCGGTCAGTATCTCCACGTCGCACACCATGCCGGGCGTGATCGGCAGCTTGTGCGCGCCCGTACCCAGCCAGGCGCGGTCCGTTTCCACGACCACGGTGAAATAGGCTTCGCGGGTCGCTTCGTCATAGACGCTGTCGGCGGAAACCTGCTGCACCGTGCCGGTCAGGCCGCCATAGATGGAGAAATCATAGGCCGTCACCTTCACCACGGCCCGGTCGCCGGTCTTGATGAAGGCGATGTCGTTGGGCTTCACCCGCGCCTCCACCAGCAGTTTGTCGCCGACGGGGACGATCTGCATGATCTTCTGACCCGGACTGACATAGCCGCCGATGGTCGTCACCTGCACGTCGTTCACCACGCCGTCGACGGGCGAGCGGATCTCCGCCCGCTGCGCCCGTCCCTTTGCGCCCCGAAGAGACTCGCTGTTGACGGCGATCTTCGCCTCCAACTGGCTACGCTCGTTGAGCGCGTCCTGACGGAACTGGTAATTCGCCTCCGACTGCTGCGCCTGCGCCTCGCGGATGGCGGCGGCGGCGCGGGAGGCCTGCTGCTGCGCGGCGTTCAGGCGGCCCTGCGCGTCCACCAGATCGCGACGGGCATCCAGCAATTCGGTCTGCGGGATGATCGATTTGGCGGCGAGCGGCTCCAGCATCGCCACCCGCTGGCGCGCCAGTTGTACGCTGCCGTCCAGGCTGTCGATGGTCGCCTGCGCCTCGCCCAGTTCGCGGCGGCGCTGGTCGACCTGGGCCGACAGCGCGTCCTGCTTGCTGCGCAGCGCCGACTGGCGGACGGCGGCGAGCGCCTGTTCCTGCGCGCATTCCGGCCCGCCGGTCGTACAGGCCGCGCCCTCGCCCGTGCCCTCCCGCTCCAGACGCCCGGCGCGGGCGGTCAGGGATCTCGTCTCCGCCTGAAGCTGGCCCAGTTCGGACGCCAGCATCGCATCGTCCAGCCGCACCAGAAGCTGGCCCTTGCTCACCTTCTGGCCGGATCGGACCAATATTTCCTCGATGGTGGTGGGTTCGGCGGACTGGATGACCTGCGCCTTGCTGGACGGGATCACCCTGCCCTGCCCGTGCGTCACCTCGTCCACCGGCGCGAGGCTGGCCCACATCAGGAAGACCAGCATGCCGCCGCCGCTGTAGAGAATGACCTGCTTGTTGCCCGGTTGTCCCCGCAGCCAGCCTATCCAGCGCGAAATCATGGTTGCACCCCTTGGAGATGATGGTCGTCCGCCGCCAGTGTGACCGGCGCGGCTTTTTGCTGGCGGGCGAGCATGTCGCTCAGCGCGCCGCCGCCTGTCGAAGGATCGGGGATGGAGAGTTTCCAGCCTTTGGTCGGGTCCATGCGGCCGCCCACGTCATTGGCCGCCCGCCGTTCGGGCAGGGCCGCGACCGGCGGATAGTCGATGGCCGGTTCGGCCGCCCTGGCGAAGCGCGACGGGTCGAAGGCGGGAATATGCTCGCCGCCCGCATAGCGGCCGGTGAACGCGCCGGGCATGCCCCAGCCGCCCGGCCAGCGGTAGAAGATATGCGCGCCGATCTGCGCCAGCTTCGCCAGATGCGGCGCCCAGCGCGGGAAGACATAGTCGGCATGATAATGGGTCGCGGTGCCGACTTCCTTCTCGACCCGGCCGGTCAGCGCGTCGGCGGCGATCCGCCTGGCCCGGTTCCAGAGGTCGGGCAGCGGACGGCGCGCCAGCGATCCGTCGCAGACGAAGCTGAACTGGCAGACCGAGGCGTCGAAGCGCTGGTAGACGACGCCGCACACCGTCTTGGCGAAGGCGGGATGGCGGACGCGGTTCAGCACCACCTGCGCGACGGCGCGCTGGCCGCTTTCGGGTTCGCGGGCGGCTTCATAATAGACGGCCTGCGTCAGGCATTGGAGGGCGCGATCATGGTCCTCGCCCACGGCCGCGAGGGCGCGGAAGGGCTTGGCCGCGCCGGTCGCGCCAGAGAAGCCGAGGCGCTGGTTTTCCTCGCGGGCCCGATCTCCCTCCAATGCGCCGCCTTCCGCCGCCGGGGCGGCTTGCTCCGTCATCTGGACCAGCGCCAGATATTGGCGGGGAATGGCGGGGGCGGATTCCACGATCTTAGCCTGAATGGCGGGCTGGGGTTGGTCGTGGTGCCACAAAACCGTCGCCGCGAAGGCTGCCGTCATCACAAGTCCTACGCCCATGATCGACGCACGCCGTACTCCTGCGAAAGCAGGAGTCCAGTTCCGCCGTCCGACCTGGGCTCCTGCCTTCGCAGGAGCACGTTGTGTTGAATGGGCAGGCCGTACTGCGCTCATTGCCCTGCCCCCCGCTGGAGCTGGCCGATGATCTCGTCACGCGGGCCGTCGGCCAGCACGACGCCCTGATCGATCACGATCAGCCGGTCCACGATCCGCAGCAGCGCATGGCGGTGGGTCGACACGATCAGCGTCTGGTCCGGCTCCAGCGCCTTTTCCAGATGGTCGATGAAGAGATTTTCGGTCTGGTTGTCCATCGCGCCGGTCGGCTCGTCCAGGAAGAGCAACTTCGCCGGTTCCACCAGCGCCCGCGCCATGACCAGGAAGCTGCGCTGCCCGCCCGAAAGGCGACTGCCGCGCTCCCCGATATGCAGGTCGAAACCCGCCGCGTCGCGCCCGAAGAAGCGGGACGCGCCCGACCGTTCCAGCGCCTCCAGCAGCTTTTCTTCGCTGGCTTCGCGAGCGCCGAGCAGCAGATTCTCCCGCACCGAACCGCTGAACAATTCGGCGTCCTGTCCGACATAGCGGAAGGCGGAGCGCAGTTCATGCGGATGATATTGGCGGCTGTCCACGTCATCGACGGTAAGCAGGCCCCCGGTGGGAGGATAGAGGCCGCAGATCACCCGGCCCAGCGTCGACTTGCCGGACGCGACGCGGCCGATGATGCCGATGCGCTCGCCCGGCTCGATGCGCAGGTCGATGCCCTTCAGGCTGGGCTGGCTGGCGCCCGGATAGGCGAATTCCAGGCCCTGCGCGACGATGGCGCCCTTGCGGATCCTGGGGATGATGCCCCGCGCCCCGTCCAGCCGCTCGTCGGGCTGGTCGATCAGCGTCTGGAGGCTGTCCAGCGTCGTCATCGCCTGCCGCGCCCGCACGATGACGAAGGCAAGCTGCCCCACCGGAGCGAGCGAACGCCCGGCCAGCATGACGATGGCGATGATCGCGCCCATCGAAATGTCGCCCGCCGCGAACATGTAGAAGCCGCCGATGACCAGCGCGATGCTCGTCACCTGTTGGCATAGCGCCGCCAGCGTGACGCTCTTGGAGGAGAGCCTGCGCAGCTTTTCCTGCGTGGCCGCGCTCATCCGGGCGTAGCGGCGCCAGCGTTCCAGCATCCGCCCCTCGGCGCGGCAGGCCTTCAGCGTCTCTATGCCGCCGATCGCTTCGACCAGCGCCGCGCTTTGCAGGCTGGAATCGGCCTGCGCGTCGCGGGACAGGCGGGCCATCGACCGTTGCAGGAACCAGCCCGCGCTCGCCATGATCGCCATCATGACGACTGGCACGATGGCCAGCCAGCCCCCCAGCAAAGCGATGATGGCGACGAAGAAGAAGAGGAAGGCGATGTCCACCACCAGCACCACCGTGGTGGAGGTGAAGAATTCGCGCACGGATTCGAATTCCGAAACCCGCCGCGCCAGCGCGCCGGTGCTGCCGGAACGGGCGGAAAGCGGCGTGTTCAGCACCTTTTCGAACAGGCGTTGCGACAGGCGTTCGTCGATTTCGCGACCGGCCTCGTCCACCAGTCTTGAACGCGCGATGCGCAGCGCGAAGTCGAGGCTGAAGGCCAGCATCACGCCGACGCCCAGCACCCACAGGCTGGAGGCCGCCTTGTTCGGAATGATCCGGTCATAGACGTTCATCGTGAACAGCGGCAGCGCGAAGGCGAGCAGGTTGATGATCGCCGCGGCCAGCATCACATAGCCGAAGCCGCCGCGGGCGCGCCACACTTCGCGCCAGAACCAGTGCTGGCGGGCGCGTTCGTCCCAGGGGCGTTCCTCCGCTCGTTCGCGGCCATGGTCGGCCATGACGACCAGCGCCTCGCCGGTGAAATAGCCCTCCAGATCGCTGAGCGGCGCCCAGACGGCCTCCTGCGCGTGCGGAAGCTGGACCAGCGCGTCGCCGCCCTTGATGTCCATGAGCAGCAGGAAGCGCCCGCCACGCAGCGGCAGGATGGCGGGCAGGTTGCCCGGCCGCCATTTGTCCAGCCGGCCCCGGACATGATCGCTCAAGAGGCCGATCTGGTCGAGCGCGGATTCCGCCTGATGAAAGGGCAGCCGCCCGGATTCATCGACGGCAAGCCCCGCGCGAAGGCTGACGATCCCCGGCGAGCGGTCGAAATGCCGCGCCGCATGGGCGATGCTTTCGACCAGCTCGTCGCCGGGCGCGCCCTGATGGTCCAGCCATTCGGCCAGACTGAGTGTGCTTCGTTCCAACATTGTTTACCCCGCGCCATCCCGGCTTCCGCCGGGATGACCCCCAATAATGAAACTCAGCCCGGATAGCGCCGCCGCTGCAATTCGGCGGGCGGCAGATCAGGGACATTATAGGTCTTCCGCGCTTCCGCCTTAGCGTCCGAAGGCGCGGCGAGACCCAGCGTGTCCAGCAGCGTGTTGGTGGCCGCCAGGATCTGATATTGCGCGAAAATCTCCGAGAAGCGGGCCGTTTCCGTCCGCACCTGCGTGTTGAAGCGGGTGTTCTGGCTGTCCAGCACGTCCAGCAGCGAACGCCGCCCGACATTGAACTGCTCGCGATAGGAGACGAGCAGCCCGTCGGACACCGTGCCCTGACGCGACAGGTCGGTCACGCGCTTCTTTTCCGTGTCCCAGCGGTTCCAGGCGGTGCGGACATCCTCCTCCGCCTCGCGCAGGCGCTGGCTGAGGCGGAAGCGCGCTTCGCTGGCACGGCGGGTCATTTCCTGGACCTTCGCCCGGTTGATGCCGCCATTATAGAGCTGCCAGCGCACGACCACCCGGCCCTGAACGTCGTTGGTGCTGCCCCGGAAGCCGTCCACATCCTCACCGATGCGGCCCGTTCCTTCCAGCGAGACCGTCGGCCCAAGCTCCGACTTCGCCTCGTCCACGACGGCGTGCGCCGCCTGGATGTCGGCTTCCGCCTCGCGCACCAGCGGATTGTGGGTGCGGGCAGCGGCGATGGCTTCATCCAGCGTCGGCGGCACGGCGCTCGTCACCGGATCGGGCATCACCACCTGATCGATGGACAGGCCGGTCAGCGTGCGGAAGGAAATGGCCGCATTGGTCATGTCCTGCTCCGCCTCGCTCTTGCGGACGAGGGCGGCTTGCAGCCTTTCCTCCGCCTGCTGCTGGTCGGCGATGCTGATCGAACCCTTGGAGACACCCTCGCCCAGATCGCCCAGCAGCTTGCGGTGGAAGGCGATATTGTCCTCCGCCGCCGCGACGACCCGCTGCTGGAGCATATAGTCCAGATATTGGCGAGTGACGTTCAGCGCCACGAATTGCGAGCGTTCGCCCACGCGCAGGGCAGCGCCATCGGTGCGGGCCGCCTGCCGCCGCTTTTCAGCGCTGCGATAGCCGGAATCCCAGACGGTCTGTTCCGCCCGGACGCTGGCTTCCAGCGGCCAGAGCGTCTGGTCGTCCAGGTTCAGCGCGCGGCGGGTGGCGTTTTCCAGGCGGCGGACGCCCGCCGACCCTTCGACGCTGACCCGGGGCAGATAGAGGCCCTTTGCCTGTTCGCGTTCGAATTCGATGGCCTGCTTGTTCTGGATCGCCTGGTTGATCTCCGGATGGCTGTCGATCGCCGCGGCGATGGCGCTCTTGAGATCCGTGGTCTGGGCCCAGCCCGTCGAAACCATGGCCGCCGCACAAAGGGCGATCAGGCTGCCGCATGTCTTGCGCATGATAGTCATGCCTTCCTCCCCTTAATTCGCGCTGGCGGTGATTTCGACCCGACGGTTCATCGGTTCGCGCACACCATCGGCGGTTTCGATCTTCAATTGGGTTTCGCCCAGGCCGGTGACGGTGATGGCGTCGGCGGACACGCCGCCCTGGCTCATCAGGCTGGCGACATTGCGCGCCCGGCGCAGCGACAGGCCGTCATTATAGCGGTTGCTGCCCGACGTGTCGGTATAGCCGGTGACGCCGAAGCGGGTCCAACCGCATTGCGCCGCCGTCTGCGTCAGCGTGGAGATGGTGCTGACGCCTTCGGGAAGCGGCGTATCCATGTTCCAGTCGAAGAAGATTGACACCGCCGGCGCCGTGCAGTCCAGCGCGGGTGGGGCTGAAGCTGCCGGCACCGGCGGCGGTGGCGGCGCCGAAAGGCGGGCCACAAAGTCGTCGCACTTGTTGATGCTGTCCGCATCCTTCGTGCCGGATTTGATGAAGCCGATGGCGATGCCGCACTGGTTCTTCGCCTCGACCGCGTAGGTCCAGCGGCTGTCCTGCGCGGCGCGCACGCTGGCGTCGCCAACGGCCTTGACCGCCGTGTCGTACCGGCTGGTCAGCGCGTCCCGCAATTCGGACTTGCCCAGTTGCAGCAAGGGCGAAGCAGGCGCCGCCCAGGCCGCTGTCGTCAGCATGACGGTCGCCAACCCGGCGGCCGCAGCCTTTCCAACTGCATTTCGCATATTCACTCTCCCCAAAATTCCCCGCGAGAAAATCGAATTGTCAGGCATGGGCGACCGCCATCGCTTCATGCGCGACCATCGCCGCTTCGAAGATGGCCGTGGCCGCCGCCAGATGCCCGCTGTCCACCGCATCGCCCGCGACCGGGTTCAGCAGGATGGGCGCCGCGGCATGCTCGCCACCCGGCAGGGCGGCCAGCAGCGCGTCGATGTTCGGCGCGTCATGGGCGCCCAGCGCTTCCTTCACGACATCGGCGGCGTTCGCTGCCGGAACTGCCTGCTGCGCGGCCAGGACCGCCGCCGCATTGCCGTCGAAGGCAGGAGGCAGGTCGATGGACTGGGCCAGCAGACCCTGATGACCGCTGAGGTCGGGCTGAGGCGCATCGGCCGTTTCGGCGGTCGAGACATGCGCATCGCCATCGGACAGGGTGGCATGGTCGGGCGCGGCCTCTTCAGCGGCGTGGCCGGTCGGCGCAGGCTGCTCATGGGTCGCCTGATCGTCGTTTGCGGCGAACGTAGTGGGCGCGCTTTCCTGCGTGGCGGCAGGCTCGGCCTCGACCGTGGCGGCCGGGGCGGTTTCCGTGACCGGCGCGGCGCTTTCGGTCGTGGTCGGCGCGGGTTGCTGTTCGGCCGGGGCCTCGGCCGCGCCTGCCACGGCGACCAGGCTGGCCGCGACCAGCGCCTGGTTGAAGCCGCTGGCGGTGCTTTCCGTCTTGCTGACGTCGCTTTCCTTGGCTCCCGTGGCGAACATGACGTCGCCGATGGTTCCCTTGGTGCCGTCGGTGCGGGTGAAGCTCGCTTCGCCCAGCACGGTGACGTCGCCATTGGCGGCGGCATAACCCTTGCCGTCGGCCGTCAGTTCGATGGAGGCGATGCCAAAATCGGCCAGCGACTTGAACTCGCCCGCATCGACCGCGCCATTGCCGTTCGCGTCCTGCCACACGCCGAATTCGGCGAATGCGGCATCCCTGGCATCGAACACGCCGTCGCCGTTGCTGTCATAGGCAAGGCGCAGACCCTCCAGGTCGCTCGCCGCATTGGGAGCGTCGTCCGCGAAGACGATGTCGTAGCCGGAACCCGTCACATGGGCGAGCAGCCCGTCGTCGGAGGAGACCCAGGCGGTCGCGACCTCGCCCTGGCCATAGTCGTGGGTCACGCCCGCCGACAGGCCGACGAATTCCAGCCCGTCGCCGTCCAGGTCGATGGCGACGGGGGGAACAGGCGCACCACCCTTGAAAGTCAGATCGATCGTCGTCGCGGCAGTCGAGCTGCTGACGACATCGCCATCCTTGTCCGTGACCGTGACCGCGAAGCTCAATATCTGGTCGTCGGGAATGACCTGCTTCGTCACGCTGAAGTTCTCGACGCGCGCCTGGTCCTTGTCGGCATAGTCGAAACGGACGACCATATGATCGAAGTCCAGCGAGGGATCGATATTCACATGCGCGATACCGCTCGCGTCCTTCGTCACCGTCAAGGTTCCGGACTGAAGCGCCGGGGCGCCGCCCGCCGGAGTGCTGCCGTTATAGGTGGACCAGCTTATCGTCACCGTCGACGTGTTCGGCTGGAAATTGACGTCGAAACCCAGCGATGCCGATTTCGGGCTGCTGAACAGGAAACCTTCATTGTCGTTGACGAGGTTGTTCGCGACGCCGAAGCCGTTGCCCGACGGGTTAATCGTCGATCCGTCGTTGGTGAACTGCTGAGCCGTCGTGGTTCCGTTGGCGAAAGACACGCCGTCGAAAATCTGACCGCCCGGCAAAGTGACCGTCGTATAATTGCCCGACGCGATATTGGTGAAGCTGAGCGGCGTTTCCACGACCGGCCGCGTCTCCAGCACATTGACGGTATAGTCGCCGGTCGTCTGGTCGATGCTGACGGTGAAATAGGGATGACCGTTGACGCTGGCGGTCACGGTTCCGGTGCCATCGCCCGAATAGGTGATGCCGGCAATGTTCGTGAGATGGGTCAGCGTGATGCTGCCGGCCTGATCCGCGCCATAGCTGAAACCGATGTGATTGCCGCTATAGGTTTGGACCGCATTGTTGACCGACAGGTCGGCGACGGAAGTCAGGGTCGGCGCATCATCCTTGAAGCTGATGGTCTGGCCGAAATTGATCTGCTGGCTCACCATGTCGCCGTCGCCATCCACCGCCGTCGCGGAGAGGGTGATCAGGCTGCCCACATCAAGGCCGATGGCTTGGTCGGGGCCGGTGTCGGGCGTATGCAGCACGGCGCGCTGCTGATCCAGCGTCACCGCGCCGAGCGCATCGACGGTCAGTTGGAAAACGACCGCCCCCCCGGCCGCATTGCCCGGACTGGTGCCTTCGCGGCCCACGACCTTGCCCGATTCCACGAACAGGTAAACGATATTGCCGGTGGCGGTATCGACGAGATTGGTGGCCGCGCCCTGTGCGCTGACGCCGAGCGAATAGCTGAGCGATCCCTTGCCGTCGGCGCCGTAAAGCGCCGTGAAATTGCCTGCGAAGTTGGCCGTGGCGTCGAGCGCCAGATTGCTTTCGTCGACAACCAGCGAACCCGCGGCAGGCAAGGTCGCCGTCACCGCCGGGCTGTCGTCGTCGATGGTGACGCTGATCGTCCCGCTGGCGCTTTCATTCTCGGCATCCGTCACGGTCACCGCGACGGTGAAGGACTGGTCGTCCTCGCTCGCCGGATCGCTGTGCTTGACGGGCGCGAGAAGTTCGAAGCGATAGGCGCCGCTGGCCACGTCGGTGATCTGCAGCGTGAAGACATTGTCCCCCGTCACCGCATCCTTGCCGGTCAGCATGTGGCTCGTGCCGTCCCATACCGTCTGGATCACATGGTTGGACAAGGTCCGCAGGCCCGTGTCGGCCACCGCGCCCAGCACGATATTGCCGGGGCCGTCATTGCCGAAGTTGAGTCCTGCCAGCGTCCCTGTCTTCACGATGTCCGCGCCGTCCACGTCGCCCGTCACCGGCTGGGTCACGCCGTTGGCGAGACCGTCCTCATCGACCGTGAAGGCCGCCGCCGCCGTGCCGATCGACGGCCCCGTGTCGGTCAGCAGGACCGAGAAGGTAGCCGAGGAAGCGTCCCCGTCGCCATCCTTGATGGTGTAGGTGAACGTCTCGCCGATGGAGGCGTAAGGCGCCGCGATATTGTGGTGCGACGTGTAGACGAGGTTGCCGCCGACTATGGAGATGGTGCCGCCCAGATTGCCGGGGCCGATCGCGATGGCGGGCGAGCCGGGGCCGTCCGCGCCGAAGACGTCATTGCCGAGCAGCCCGGCGACCGTGCCGACGACCACTCCATTCGCATTGTCGTCGACGATGGCCAACTGGCCGTCATTGACCGCTTGCGGCACGTCGTCCGAAACGGACAGGTTGACCGTCGCGGTGGCGCTGTCGCCGTCCTGATCGGACGCGACGACGCCGACGCTGCCCAGGGCGACGCTGTCGTCCAGGGCGATGTTCGGATGACTGTCGTAATTGTCGAGCAGCGTTGCCGTCACCTGCACATTGCCGCTTAGGCCCGCGCCGATGGAGGCGGGCGCCGTCAGCGTCAGCGCGACGATCTTGACGCCCGTGCCGACCGGGCCGTCCCAGCCCTCGATCAGCGTGTCGCTGACGCGGTCCCAGGTCAGGCCGCCGCCCAGAGCGGACAGGTCCGTGGCGAAGGCGAAGCCGGTCAGGGCGTCCGATCCGGCCGTGAAGCTGACGTTATCCTGCGCGAAATCCGGATTGCCGGCGCTGGTGCCGCCCGCCAGATTCTGGTCGTCCAGCGCCAGGCTGATCGGGTCGCCAGCGGTGGGGTTAACCCCGTCCGTGACCGTGATCGGCTGCACGGCGGTCGACTGGTCCCCGTCGCCGTCGGTGATGACGTAGGAGAAGCCCGCGCTGACGCCGCTGGCATTGTTGAGGTTGGTCGACGGGTTGAAGGTCCACGCGCCCGCCGCCGTGAAGGTATAGGCGCCGAAGGCCCCGCTGACGTTGGTCGTGCCCACCGCGTTGATCGCCGTCGTGACGCCGCCGATGGTGACGGAGGTCAGGGTCGCGCCGTCCGCGCCGGGCGTGTCGTTGGTCAGGACGTTGCCGCCGATGTCGGCGCCATCCTCCGCCACGCTCAGGCCAGCGTCGTCCGCCGCGGTCGGGACATCGTCCACCACGTCGATGGTGATCGTGCCGTTGGCGATATTGCCGGAGCCGTCGACCGCCTGATAGGTGAAGACCTCCGCGCCCGCGAATGTCAGCGGACCGTCATTCGCCGTCGGGCCGTCCACCGGCGAGGTCAGCGTGTAGGTGTAGCTGCCATTGGCGTTCAACTGAAGCTGGCCGTGGCTGCCGGTGGCGGAACTGGTCAGCGTGTAGCTGACCGCGCCCGCGACGTTGAGCTGGCCGGTCGCGGTTTCGGTGGGCTGGCCCGGCGCGCTGCCCGTGACGCTGCCCGCCGCGATGTCCGATCCGGTGATGCCGGTGTCCAGCGCGGCTTCGAAAACGGTCTTGGTCTGATTGTCCGGGGCCAGCGCGACATTGGCGACGTCGATGGTCAGCGTCGTGGTCGCCAGGTCGCCGTCCGCGTCGCGGATGGTGTAGACGAACATGTCCTGCTGATCGGCCGAGATGGCGTTGGGCGTCGCGTCATAGCGATAGCTGCCGTCGGCGAAGAGCGTCAGCGTGCCGTAATCGCCCGCGACCGCCGTGCCGACCTGGCCGCTGACGGGGCTGGACGGATCGCTGCCCTTGGCCACGCCGACCACGCCCGGCGCATAGCCGTCCGCGCCCGGCTGGTCATTGTCGAGCACGCCGTCGACTGCCGCGACGATCAGCGAGCCGCCCTCGCTCACCGAACCGCTGTCGGCCGCCGCGATGGGCGCGTCGTCCAGCACGGTCACGTTGATCGTGTCGGCTGGAGAGACGTCGCCGTCGCTGTCGGTCACGCGCACACCGAAGGCGTCGCCCGCCTTGGGGTCGGCCGCGCCGCTGATGCCGTCGCCGTCGCTGGTGACATTGTCGGGATGGGTCGGGTCGTTGACCGCCAGGGTGTAGCTGTAGCTGTAATGCCCCGCCCCGTCCGAGGTCACGGTCAGCGCGCCCGCAGCGCCCGCGACGACCACCGGCGTTCCCGCCGTCGCGCCGGTCACGTCGACCCAGGCGCCGTTCTTGTCCTGCACCTCGACCTTGGTCAGCGCGTCGCCGCCGGTCGCGATGGTCATGGAGCCGGTCGCGGTCTCGCTGTTCCCGGCCTGCTGCGTGCCGCCGGGCAGGCCCGCTTCGGACACGGTCATGTCGGTGACGCTGACGGTCGGCGTCGAATCCTGGAGCAGGTTGATCGTCACCGTGGCGGTGGACTTGTCGCCGTCGCCGTCGGTGATCGTGTAGGTGAAGCTGTCGCTGCCCTCCGCGCCCGCATTGGGGGTGTAGAGGAAGACGCCATTGCCCTGATAGACGACGGTGCCCTTGGCCGCGCCGCTCTCCAGCGCCACGCCGCTGGCGAGGTTGACGCCGTCCGCCCCGGCCACGTCATTGGCGAAGACGTCGATCGTCACCGCCGCATTTTCGGTAAGCTGGCCCGCGACGTCGTTCACCGCCGTGGGCACATCGTCGACCACCCGAATGTCCAGGCTGGCGCTGTCGGTCGACCCGTCCGTGTCGGTGACGACGACCGCGAAACTGTCCGTCAGGCTGCCGTCATTGACGCCGCTGTGCAGCAGCGTGTTGTCAGTGAGGACATAGCTGTAGCTGACGGTTCCGCCGATCACGTCGCCGTCCGCGCCCAGCGTCGGCGTGAAGCCGGTGATGCTGAGCGTGCCATAGGCGTTGGCGATGGTGACGCCGCCGATGAAGCCGCCCGCGCCGAAGATCGGCTGGCCGCCGACCGTGACGGTCGCCACGCCGTCCGGCGCGGACAGGGTGAAGCCGCCCGTCTGGGTCAGCGCCGCCGCATTTTCCGAACTGCCGCCCGGCAGGTCGTTTTCGAAGACGGTTTCCTCCGCCCCTTCGCCGTCCAGGCCGTTGATGGTGACGCCATCGTCGCTGCCCTGGATGGTGATGGTGATGGTCGCGGTGCGCGCATCGCCGTCGCCGTCGGTCAGCGTGTAGGTGAAGGTCTCGGTCAGGGTCTCGGTCTTGTCCAGGCCCTGGACCACGCCATTTTCATTATCCAGCGTATAGGCGTAGCTGCCGTTCGCCTGGATCACGAGCGATCCGTACAGCCCGGCCAGCGGTGCGCCGACGGTTCCGGCCGTCGCGCCGAAGGCGATGGCGCTGACCTGCGCGCCGTCGGCGCCCTGCACGTCGGCATTGCCGTCGGTGCCGTTGGCGTCGCTGCCGCCCGAGCCGGTGATGACGTTGCCGTCGGCCACCAGCGGGCCGTCCTCGCCCACCGAGTCCGTGTCGTTCGTCGCGGTCGGCACGTCGTCCAGGATGGTGATGGTCAGCGTGTCGGTCGCCGTGTCGCCGTCCACGTCGGTGACGGTGACGACGAAGCTGTCCGTCACGTCGTCGCCGTTCGTGTTGGTCGTCAGTTCATAGGTGTAGTCGATCTGGCCTTCGTTAAGGCCGGTGATCGTCAATATGCCCTTGTCGGTGGCGATGGTCGTTCCGATGACGACCGGCTGGCCGTTGATCGTCACGGTCGCCGGGCCGTCCGGCGCGGTGTAGGTGATGGTGCCGTCCGTCGTGTCGACGCCGCTGCCCGCATTGGACCCCATCGGGTTGACCAGGCCGGATTCGTCGACGATCGTGCCTTCGCCCACCTTCGGGATGGAGATGATCATGACATTGCTGTTCGCGATGTCGATCCGCAGCGTGGCGGTGGAGGTGTCGCCGTCGCCGTCGCGCAGCGTGTAGCTGAAGCTGTCGCTCACCCCGCCCGGCGTTCCGGCCGCGCGGACATAGACATAGCTGCCGTCGGCGTTCAGCGTCAGCGTGCCGTAAGCGCCCTCGAACGTGCCGGTGGTCGACACGACCGCGCCGTCCGCGCCCTTGACGTCGGCGCCCGCCGCGCCGGAGACGGTGCCCGCCCCGGTGATGACATTGCCGGTTTCCGGGCCATAGGTGCCTGCGGCAACGCCGTCGACATCATTGTTGGCGGTCGGCACGTCGTCCACGATCCGCACGTCGACCGAGGCGTTGGCGGCCGACCCGTTGCGGTCGGTCGCCACCACGGCGAAGCTCTGCAAGATGCTGTCCGCGCCCGCCGCGCCATGGCCCAGGCTGTTGTCGGTCAGCACGAAGCTGTAGGTGAAGGTTCCCGCTATGGGCACGCCGCCCTGCGTGGCGGTGGCGGTGAAGCCGGTGATGGTCAGCGTGCCGACCGGCGTCGTCACCACCTGCCCCGCGACGAAGGCGCCGTTCGCCAGCACCGACACGCCGCCGACGGTGACGCTCGACAGGCCGTCAGGGCCGTTGACGCCGAAGGAGCCGGTCTTGGTGAGGCCAGCCGCATCGGGCGAGCTGCCGTCCGACAGGTCGTTTTCCAGCAGCACGACTTCGGCGCCCTCGATCCCCGGCGCGCCGTTCAGGCCGGTGATGGTGACGCCGTCGTCCGCGCCGTTGATGGTGATGGTCAGCGTCGCCGTGGAGGTGTCGCCATCGGCATCGGTGATCGTGTAGCTGAAGCTGTCGGTCAGCGTCTGGCCGGGCACCAGGAACTGCACCGCCGCATTGCCGTTGGCCAGCGTGTAGCTGTAGGCGCCCGACGCGGCCAGCGTCAGCGTGCCGTAGCTGCCCTGGAAGCTGCCGGTGGTCGACACCACCGCGCCGTCCGCGCCCTGCACGTCGGCGACGCCGTCGGTCGCGTTCGCGTCGCTGCCGCCGCTGCCGGTCAGGACATTGCCGTCCGCGACCAGCGGGCCGTCCTCGGTCACGCTGTCGGCGTCGTTGACGGCGGTGGGCGCGTCATCCGCGATGGAGATGGTCAGGGTGGCGCTCGCCTGGTCGCCATCGCTGTCGGTGACGACGACGGTAAAGACTTCCGCAGGCGGCGCGCCGACCACATTGTCGCTCAGCACATAGCTGTAGCCGATGGCGGAAGGCGTGATCGAGGTGATGGTGAGGACGCCAAGCGGCGTCGTGACCGTCTGGCCGACCGTGGCGATCGCAACGCCGTTGATGGTGACGCCCGCCAGCCCGTCGGTGGCGGTGATGGCGATGGTGCCCGTGGTGCGCTCGCTATCGCTGGCGGCCGCCGAACCGGCAGGCTCGCTGCCGCGCGCAGGAAGGCCAGCTTCGCTCACCCCGGCCGTGGCGGCGGTGGCGCCGGCCGGCTGATTGGGGGTGATAATGGTGACCGCCGGTTCTTCATCATCCTGCGGCGCGATCGGCAGGATTTCCCGCGTTTCGGGCTGGGTGAACAGCAATTCGGTGGGCGGCAGCAGGTCGCCCAGGCCATGGGGATCGCCCACATTGCCGTCCGGGCCGATGAAATTGCCGCCGGAGCTGCGCGGCGGACCGGCGGCGGGCTGCGGCTCCTCCCCGATCAGCAGGGCCGCCAGGTTGACGGAGGGAATTTCGACGTCGCCCACGACCAGGCGCGGCATGACCACCGCGCCGTCCAGGATCACCATGTCGGTGCCGTCGGGCAGGTGGACGATCAGATTGCGTCCCGAAACCTCGATCTGGTTGATGTCGGTTCCGGCGGGCAGCACGACGGTGCCGTCGGGATTGGGCGCGACCGTCCGCACGACGTCCGCATGATGCATCTTGCCGGGATGGACCGCCTTGCCCTTCGCCTCCAGGGCGGCCGCTTCCGGATGAAGGGCCTGCTGATGGTCGACGGTGCCTTTGCTATCCCAATCGCGCTCGAAATCCATTGTCCATCCCACCTGTCGCCATGGGGGCATGGAAGGAGCGCGCAAAAGGCCTTGCCCCGAATGCATGTGCACGCGGACCTGTGCCTTCACCGACATTGCGGCAATCAGCGGATCAGCTATTGCCCCTAGTCACGTTCTCCCGCCGGCACGATCTCTTTTGCCAAGATCGACTGCCGCCCCGGATTAACCATCTGCTTTTGTGTTTTTACTGACCCGATAGCTGATCTTATTCGCCGCGCTGCTAAATGAGTCACGCAGAATCAAGTTTTGTTAACCATTTTAATGCGATAGACCCGAAAAAATAACTTAAGGATTATTACGAAGGATATAGTTTCGGAAATTCCGATATATCCTTGCACCTATGTTCAATTGGGATTTGGTTAACAAACAAGGCTTACGGCATATGCGACTCGGACGAGTCGACTGCCTGCCGGTTCATCCGAACCGCGTCGATGGAAATGAAATGCGACAAGAGGCATGGGGAAACGGGCGACCGGCTTGTTCAGCCAGCCGCCCGTCCGAATTGCGACCCATAGGCTTATCGTGCGGAGCCGTGCTTTCCTTTCCCCGGCTTCGTCCGGCCAGCCTGCGACCGGCGATAAGCTATGGAAAATCAACCCCCTCCGACGAGAATCACGAATAACCGCCGCATTATTTTAATCAATTGTCCCGACGACTTATATCCAAGGTTAATTTTTCGAGACCGGGCAAGAAAAAGCAAGGATATCCGCGATCAAGGGCGGTTTTCGTCTGTCGATTCCATTGCGGGAGGCGGCATTTTTTCCACATCATCCTCTTGCCGCACCGCTTCGGGAGGGGACGGCGGCGGCGCGGATGTAGCCAGTTTCGGCATGGCGGCGACGATCCGTTCCATGCGCTGGCTGCGCGCGCTGCCCGCGCCGGTGGTCCGCCGGAAGCTGCGCAGCGCATAATCGGCCAGCGGCCCCGCCGCGTCAGGGCGATTGCGCGCCACATAGAAATCGACCAGATTTTCCAGGGCAAGCTGGCTATTGGGATCATCCTCCCCCCGCGTCCGCAAATAGCTGTCGAAGACGCGCCGATACAGGCCTTCCGCCTCCCGGTAATGGCCGGTCGATTCCAGATGCAGCGCCAGGTCGTTGGCGGAAATCAGCGTGCGGGGATCGTCCGGGCCGAACAGATCGTCCGCCAGCGTCAGCCCCTTGCGCGCCGGATCGATGCCGTCCGCCGGCTTGCCCGATGCATAGGCCGCCTGGGACGCCGCCACCAGCTTGCGCCATTCCTTTTCCCGCGCCTCGGTGACGTCGGGCACATAGGGCGCCTGGGCATGCAAGGGCGGCGTCAGGCAGAGCAGCAAGGCGCTCCGCAATATCCAGCCCGTCCTGCCGCCGGTCATCGCCCATCCTCTCCGCGCTAAGCCCTACCGGTACAGGCTATGCGCGAGAGGATTAAGAAAGTGCAAGTGGCGTGGGGGCGGGTAGATGTGGAATGGGGGGAAGTTTTGGCCAATTCCCGTCATCAGTTTCCCGTCACCCCGGACTTGATCCGGGGTCCCGCTTTCCTTTCTGAGTGCCCGCCYCGTCCAAGGCAGCGGGACCCCGGATCAAGTCCGGGGTGACGAATAGGGGAATGACAGCTCTCCACCCCAATCGGGCGGTCTGACGGACCCGCAAGCCATGGCGGAACCCTATCCCGTCAGCGCCTCGACCAGCGCCTTGACCTTCTTCTGCCGCCATTGCGGCAAAGGCGCGATCAGCCAATAGGCCAGCGGCGAAGGCGCGGCGTCGCCCACTTGCCGGACCCGTCCCGCTGCAATATCCGCCTGCGCCAGCAGGAAGGGCACGCAGGCATGGCCGAAGCCGTTGGCCGCCGCCTCGATCGCCAGCCCCGCATCGGCCACGCGGATCGTCGCGGGCGCGTCTCCCTTGGGGCAGCCGGGCCATTCGATGTGGTGGTCGGGGCCGCCTTCGGCCGCTTCCACAGTGACGAAGGAGGCTTCGCCCAGCTTGATGCCCTCATTCTCGCCCGGCCCTTCGGCAAGGCGCAGGGCTATATCCAGATTGGCCTCGGTGAAATCCAGAGTCTCGTCCGCCGCGACCAGCGCGAACTTCAGGTCGGGCTGGCTGGCGGCATAGCCCGCCAGGCGCGGCTGGAGCCATTTGGCGGTGATGTCGCGGGGCGCGGCGATGGTGAGCGAGCTGCTGGACTGGCCCGCCTGCATGGCGCGCACAGCTTCCTCGAACTCCAGGAAACCGGCGCGCAGGGCGGCGAGGCCCGCCTCCGTTTCCGGCGTCAGTTCCAGACCCTTGGGCGTGCGGCGGAAGAGGACGACGCCCAGCAGATCCTCCAGCGCGCGTATCTGTTGCCCCACGGCGGCGGGCGTCACCGCCAGCTCGTCCGCGGCGCGGGTGAAGGACAGATGCCGCGCCGCCGCATCCAGCACGCGCAGGCCGTTGAGCGGCAAATGGGTACGCTTCATTCGGCCACCGCGGGCGCGATCAGCGCGAAGTGAGGGATGGCGATGTCGAACGTCTCGCCGCTGGCGCCGATCATGTGATAATGGCCCTTCATGGAGCCGGTCGGCGTGTTGAGCGGGCAGCCCGACACATAGTCATAGCTCTTGCCCGGCTGCACCACCGGCTGTTCCCCCACGACGCCGTCTCCGTCGACCCGATGCTGCGCGCCCCGCCCGTCGGTGATGATCCAGTGGCGGGTGAGCAGTTGCACCGGCTGATCCCCGTCATTCTCTATGCGGATATGATAGGCCCAGAACCATCGGCCCCGGTCCGGTTCCGACTGTTCGGGCAGGAAGGTGACGGCGACGTGCACGTTGATGTCGCGCGTCGTCGCGTGGAAGGGGAAAAGTGCGTTCACGGCTTAAGAAATGCGCCTTTCACCCCTGCCCCGTCAACGGCCTATCGACTTGAGGGCGCGATCCAGATCCCCGATCACGTCGTCCGGGTCTTCCAGGCCGACATTGAGGCGCAGCATATCCTCCGTTATGCCGACCTCCAGCCGCGCCGCTTCCGCCATGCCATAATGGGTGGTGGAGGCGGGGTGCGTCATCAGCGAGCGCGAATCGCCGATATTGTTGCTGATGTCGACCAGTTCCAGGCCGTTGAGCAGGCCATGCGCCTCCGCCCGGCCGCCGCCGACATAGAGGGAGAAGATGGGACCGGCCATCTCCATCTGCCTGGCGGCAAGGGCGTGCTGCGGGTGGCTTTCCAGGCCCGGATAGAGCACCTTCGCCACGCGGCCTTCCAGGAATTTCGCGACCTTCAGCGCATTCTCGCTCTGGCGGCGGATGCGCAGGTCCAGCGTCTCCAGCCCCTTCAGCACCACCCAGGCGTTGAACGCGCTCAGCGTCGGCCCGGTATTGCGGTGGAAGGGGAGCAGCGTGTTGAGGATGAAATCCTCCGTGCCGCAGATCGCGCCTGCGAGGACGCGGCCCTGCCCGTCCATCATCTTGGTCGCGCTATAGGCCACCACGTCCGCGCCGAACTCCATCGGCCGCTGGAGCGCGGGCGTGGCGAAGGCGTTGTCGACGACGCTGACGATGCCATGCGCCTTCGCGATGCCGCAGATGGTGGCCAGATCCGCAACGTCCATCGTCGGATTGGCCGGGGTCTCGAAGAAGAAGACCTTGGTGTTGGGACAGATCGCCGCTTCCCAGGCGACATTATCGGTCGCATCGACCGTCGTCGTCTCGATCCCGAACTTGGGCAGCAGCGTGTCGGTCAGCCAGCGGCAGGAGCCGAACAACGCCTTGCCCGCCACCACATGGTCGCCTGCCGACAACTGGCAGAGCAGCGCCGCCGTCATCGCCGCCATGCCGGTCGCGGTAGCGCGGCAGGCCTCCGCGCCCTCCAGCAGCGCGATGCGCTGCTCCAGCATCTCCACCGTGGGGTTTTGGAGGCGCGAATAGGTCATGCCCTGCTGCTCGCCCGCGAAGCGCGCCGCGGCATCCTCCGCCCGGTCGTAGCTGTAGCCGCTGGTCAGGAACAGCGCCTCCGACGTCTCGCCATATTCGGTGCGGGCGCTGCCGCCGCGCACGGCAAGCGTCGCGGGACGCCAGTTCCGGGTGATTTCGGGATTCTGCCCGCTCTTGCGCTTCATATTCCTACCCTCAGTTGAGCGCGGCCAGCACGGCGTCGCCCATTTCGACCGTGTTCATCGTCCCGCCCAGATCGAAGCTGCGCGCCCCATCGGCCAGCGCCTTGGCGACGGCGGCCTCGATACGGTCGGCCTGTTCCGGCAGGTTCAGCGAGTAACGCAGCATCATGCCCGCCGACAGGACCGTTGCCAGCGGATTGGCCTTGCCCTGCCCGGCGATGTCCGGCGCGGAGCCGTGGATCGGCTCGTACAGGCCCTGGTTGCTGTCGTTGAGCGTGGCCGACGCCAGCATGCCGATGGAACCCACGCACATGCTCGCCTGGTCGGACAGGATGTCGCCGAACATGTTGCCGGTGACGATGACGTCGAACTGGCCGGGATTGCGCACCAACTGCATCGCGGCATTGTCGACATACATGTGGCTCAATGCGACGTCAGGATAGTCCGCCGACACCTCTATCACCACGTCGCGCCAGAGCTGGCTCGTCTCCAGCACATTGGCCTTGTCCACCGAGCAAAGCTTGCCCCGGCGGGCGCGCGCCGCCTGGAAGCCCTGATGCGCGATCTTGCGCACCTGCTCCTCATTATAGCACATGATGTCATAGCCTTCGCGCAGACCCTCCGGCGTCTTGCGCATGCCCTTTTCGCCGAAATAGACGTCGCCGTTGGTCTCGCGCACGATCAGCAGGTCGATGGCGCTCGCCACCTCCTGCTTGAGCGCGGAGGCGTCGGCCAGTTCGGGGAAGACCTTGGCCGGGCGCAGGTTGGAGAAGAGGCCCAGTTCCTTGCGCAGGCCCAGTATCGCCTGTTCCGGGCGCAGGTGCCGTTCCAGCGAGTCGCAATCCGGATCGCCCACCGCGCCGAACAGGATCGCGTCGGCGCGCTTCGCCAGTTCCAGCGTTTCGGGCGGCAGCGGATGGCCCACCGCCTTGTAGGCCGCGCCGCCGACCAGCCCTTCCTCATAGCGGATGCCGGGGATCGCCAGCGCGTCCAGCACGCGCTTCGCCTGGGCGACGATCTCTGGACCGATACCGTCTCCGGGAAACAGGGCGATCAACATGGGGCAACTCCTTCAAACGCGTCGCCGCCCCTTATGAAGCCGCCGCCGCCAGCGCAAGCGTTTAGGCGACCGCTCTTTTGAGCCTGTCCACCAGCCGCTCCCGCGCCGCCAGCACATCGACGCGCCAATCGGTGAGGACGGAGCGTTCGAGGAAGAAGCCGGTCAGCCGCAAGCCGTCCAATATGGCGGGCCATTCCCCTGCCCCGCCCTCCAGCAGGAAAGCGGGCAAGGGCAGCAGCCGGTCCTCATAGCCGACGGCGCCCGCCCGGCTGACCGCCGCCGCGCTGCGCGGGGAGACATAGGCCAGATCGTCATTACCGCCGGTCGCCGCGCAACGGCCAAGGTCCAGCCCGAAGCCCAGTTCCGCCAGCAGCAGCAATTCGTAACGGATCAGCGCCGTGGCCCAGCCCCGCGCCGCCGGCGCCGCCTCCACCGCGCCCAGCACGCCGTCCAGCGCCTGATGGAGCGCGGGATAGGGCGTCCCTTCCGGCAAGG
This sequence comes from Sphingobium sp. HDIP04, assembly GCF_000445085.1. NCBI lineage: Bacteria > Pseudomonadati > Pseudomonadota > Alphaproteobacteria > Sphingomonadales > Sphingobiaceae > Sphingobium > Sphingobium sp. HDIP04. The sequence continues at coordinate 26,166 of NZ_ATDO01000055.1, forward strand.
CGACCGCAGTGAGCGCGCAGGCCCAATCGATCGCCGCCGCCGGCAACGGCTCCGCCAGGAGCGGGGCGCGGCTGTGCTCCAGTTCGACGGTCAGTCCGGCCAGTTGCTCCTCCGTCCGGGCGCGGAACTCGGCCTTCACGGCATTGCCCGGCAACAGCACGGGGCGCAACCGGCGCGAGCGCCCGCCCCGCACATAGCCGGCGAGCAGGCCATGGCCAGGAGTCAGAAGACGCGCGATCGCCCCATGTTCGCCATGTGGGCGCAGCGCGCAGACCAGGGCCGGGGTGATCAGCGTCGCCATGCCCCTTTCATATCGGCCAACGGCCCGGCGCGCCATCCATGTCCGCTCGCAGCCGGACTGTCCCGAAATCGCGCAAAATCGCCGCGCAAGGCCCTGCGGCCCTTTCGATATAGGTTGCTTTTCCATCAGGTCATGCGCACAATTATCGATGGGGACTTGTCGGGGGACAAATTTCGCCATGTATCACATGCCCTTGGCGTCATCTTCCGCGATGGATCGCCTGGTGCTTTGGCTGGGACGTTCGCCGACGCTGGGTTTTGCCATATCCCGCGTCGCCTTTTCGGCTGCCGCGACCTGGCAGGTCGACGCGATGTTCAGCAACGAACCGGATTTCGCCCATACGGCCTTGCTGCTGAAGGCTGCCGTGTGGACGTGGACGGCGATCAGCATCGCGCAGAATTCGCTGACGCCGCCGCTCGGCCTGCTGCTTCGCCCGATTTTCCTGATATTCGACCTGATCGCCTTCCTGACGGTCATCGTGCTGTGCGAACCGTTGCAGATCGCGGCGCTGGGATGCCTGTTCTTCGTCGCATGGTCGGCGTCCGATCGGTTCGGGCGCGGGGCCGTCCTCATCCTGGGGGTGTGCCTGATCTTCGCCTTCATCGCGCGCGGCTATTATGAAAGCTGGGCTTCGGTCCGCCATGTGCCGGCGGTGGACCGCGCCACGGACAGCCTGACCATCGTCATCGGCTGCGTCATCGCGGCATCGATGTTGAGCATGAACATCCTGGAACGGCGACTGATAAGCTGGTCGGAACGGTTGCAGGGCGTCGGCCTGTCCTTCCAGAAGTCGCTGGCGCAATTCCTGGTCGAGCAAGTCTCCCAATTGATGAACTCCCGCTATTGCGCGTTCGTGTGGGAGATGATGGACGACACCGACGTCCATTGCGAACTGTGCGACGCCGATGGCGTGCGGCATGTCATCCTGCCGCAGAAGCAGATCGACGGCCTGTCGAACGTGACGCCGCGGGAGGCGCCCTTCCTCTATTCGACCCAGTCGCCGCGGCTGTTGCTGCGCAGCCGCCTGGGCATATTGCGGAACGAGCGCGCGGCGGACCTGACCGACAGCATATCGGACGTGTTCGGCCCCGGCCAGGGCGCCAGCATCCACATCCAGGCGGGCGAACTGCGCGGGCGGCTGTTCATCGGGACCAGCCATGGCTGGTCGCCCGCCGTGCTGTTGCGATGCCTGCGCATACAGGAGGGGATCGACCTTTTCCTGGAGCGGCATTTCTTCTTCCTCGCCTGGCGCCAGCGCACCTTCGCCGAGGCGCGCCAGGCGCTGAGCCGCGACCTGCACGACAGCGTGCTCCAGACGCTGGCGGCGCTGCGCGTCCGGCTGGCGACCACGATCCACGGCCTGTCGGACGCCGCCGTTCCGGACCAGTTGACGGAACTCAAGTCGATGGAGGAACTGGTGACGGCGGAACAGGCGCATCTGCGCCGGCTGCTCAGCCAGCAAAGCCCGGTGTCGGCCGAGACCGACGTCGACCTGGGCCGCGAAGTCGAACGCTGCTGCCGCTTCATCGCGCTGCAATGGGCGATCGATTGCCGCCTGCACCTGGTCGAACGCCCCATGACAGTATCGGCGGAAACCGCGGCGGAGATCGAATATCTGATCCGCGAAGCCGCCGCCAATGCGGTCAAGCACGCCAATGCGCGCCACATCACCGTATCCATCGCGCAGGTCGACGATGAAATATTGATCGCGTTGAAGGACAATCCCGGACCGCAGGCGGTCGCCCGCGAAAACTATACCGGCGACTTCGAACTCCAGTCGCAATCGATCATGAAGCGACTGGGCAAGATCGGCGGAACGGCGTATTTTCACAATCTCAGCATGAACTCGCTGATTTCGATCAGATTACCCTCCTCTCTACCAAGGTCTCCCATATGATGGCCCAGATAGCGATAGTCGACGATCATCCGATCTTCCTGGACGGCATGGCCCAGTTCCTGACCTCCCACGGCCATGACATATTATTTTGCGCCCGGTCGGTAGAAGAGGCGCTGGAACGGATGCAGGCGGAGGAACCCGACCTGCTGATCCTGGACGTCAGCATGAAAAGCGGCGGCGGCCTGGCGATCCTGTCAGCCATAAGGGGCAGCGGCAGCACGGTGCCGGTCATCTTCATGACCGTGCATATCCGCCCGGAACAGACGCTGGAAGCGATCAAGCTGGGCGTTGACGGCGTCGTGCTGAAGGACAGCGACCCCAACGAACTGCTGAGCTGCATCCAGCAGGTCATGAGCGGCAACAAGAGCATCGCCCCCTTCGTCATGGAGCAGGCGCTGGTGCACAGCATTTCCGCGCCCGCCAGCGAGGCCAATGCGCTCGCGGCGCTGACGGAACGGGAATTGGAGATCGCCGGTCTGATCCGCGCAGGCCTTCGCAACCGGGAGATAGCGAGCCGGTGCGGGCTGACAGAAGGCACCGTGAAGGTGCACCTGCACAGCATCTTCCAGAAGCTCAACATCAAGTCGCGCTCTGAACTGATCATCATGATGATGTCGATGGACAGCGAAATGCCCGCCATGGGGGTGGAGCATTAAAGGGGCTGTGGTGGATGATGGTTGGAAGCGGACGTTCCCCTGTTCGTCACCCCGGACCCTTCGACAAGCTCAGGACAGGCTTGATCGGGGGTTCCGCTTTTCCCTCTACACTGCACCTCGTCCAAGGCAGCGGGACCCCGGGTCAAGCCCGGGGTGACGGTGGGGCAAACTGGCCGAAATCAAGACAGCCTTATCTCTGGCGCAGGCCTTGGACGAAATCGGGCATATGGGCGATTCCGCTGGGATTCGGCCCGGCCATATAGAGCGCCATGATCGTCCCCAGCGCGATCGCAACGCCGTAGGGGATCGGCCCCTTCTTGTCGAACAGCGCGATGGACGAGCCTTCCCGCACGCTTTGCGGCACCAGCCGCCGGCCGGCCATCAGCACCAGCGCCAGCACGCCGCCGCCCACCGTGACATAGACCAGCCACGGAACCGCGCCCGCCCAGTCGAACCACAGCGCGCAGGCGCTCATCAGCTTGACGTCGCCGCCGCCCATGGCGCGCATGGCGAACAGGCCGCATCCAAGTGCAAACATGCCCAGGAAAACGGTGCCGTTACGCCAGATGTCATTTTCCCACCCCACCACAGCGACCCAGGCCGCATAAAGCCCGATGACCAACAGGGGGAAGATATTGGATATGCGCAGCCGGGCCATATCCTCCACCGCCGCCGCGACGAGGACGAGCGAAACGGCAAGCAGAACCAGATCCTTCATCATTTCCCCGCAGCCTTCATGCTGTCCAACGCGGCCGCGGCTTCGGGCACGAAGCTGTCGGCCTCGCTCACGGCGCGGCTGAGATAGGCCTGCGCCTTCGGCAGATCGCCCATCCGCATCGCCGCCTGTCCGGCATTGCTGAGCCGGCGCGCCCATTCGTCGGCGGTGTCGGCGGGCCGGCGGCTGATGTCCCGTCCCGCCATGACATAGGCCGTGTCGCCGTTGGCGATGATCCGCGCATCGTCCGGGGCGCTTTCGCGCGCTTTGTCGAAGATCGTCGCGGCCTTGCCGGCCTTGCCCTGCTTGAGCAGCGACAGTCCGTAATTGTTGAGAACCTGGGAAGGCTTGTCGGTGAGCTGGAACGCCCGTTCATAAGCGGCGTTGCTGAGCGCCCAGGACTCCGCCTGGTCATAGGCCACGCCGAGCGCGTTCCACGAGCGCCAGCGCCCCGCGCAATCGGCCACGGCCCGGCGCAACGGCTCCAGCGCCTCCTGCGCGCGGCCGAGGCGCAGCAGCGCGATCCCCCTGCCCTCCCCGACGCGGCAATCCCTGAGGCCGCCTTGCTCCAGCGCGGCGAAACGCGCCAGCGCTTCCTCATCGCGCCGCTTTTCCAGCGCCATGCGCGCATCCGCCATTTCCATCGCCTGCCGGTCGTCCGGTTGCGCGGCGGCGCGCCACTGGCCCAGCATCGCTTGCGCCTGGATGATCCGCCCGCCGTCCATGGCCTCTTCCACCAGCCGCGCATAATCCAGCGAGGACGGCATCGCCCCGGCGGTCGGCGCGGCGGTCGCCAGAAGCAGCGCCCAGATCATCCCCGCGTCCCCTTCCGGGCGGGCCGCGCCATGCTTTTCCACAGCCGTTCGAACAGCCCGTCGTGAGCGGGCCTTGTTTCTTCGCCCGCCGCGAATTCCGGCGGAGCCTTCGCATCCGGCGTGCCGACGGTGATGATCGGCGCCATCAGTTCGGGCCGGGCCTGCGTTTCGGCCACGGTGACGATCCGGGTTGTCAGTTGCGGATTGGCGCGGGGCGCGGACGCCCCCGCCTCCATCGTCCGCAACCGCACCTCGCCCAGCGAAACGCGCTCCAGTTCCATCCCGGCCATCGGCGCCGGGCGTCCGGCCGAAACGGCCGACGCCAGTTGCGCCAAGGTCGGGCGAGCGGCGACGGGCGCACCCGCCGGCGCTCCGCCCGACTGGGCAAGCAGCGCGTCGGCCTCGCCGTTCAGGCCTTGCGCCGACAGGCTCCGCGCGAAGTTGCGGGCGATGCGCGCATCCTCCGGCGCTCGCGACAGCGCCAGTTCGAAAAACTCCCGCGCCAGATCGTGCCGCCCCATGGCCGCATAGCTGATCGCGACGCCGTTCAGGCCATGCGCATCGGTCGGATCGTTGCGCACGGCGCGGCGGAAGGCGTCCAGCGCCAGCGCATATTCCCCCCGCGAAAACAAGAGGTCGCCCCGCGCCAGCGCATCCTGCGCCGGCGCGGCGGGCTGCCGATCGACCGGCCTGATCGAAAGCACGCCCTTTTGCGGCCCGCTGCACGCCGTCGTCGCAATGATGAGAGCGACTGCCACTGCCCCTTTGTTCATGGTCCCCCCTCCCCCTTTCCTAACGAGTCATGACCGGCAGGATGTCGCGCACAACCCGCACCACCGCCGGCAGCATCAGCACGCCGATCATCACCGGCAGCATGCAGGCGACCAGCGGCACCGACAGCAGCACCGGCAGGCGATGCGCCTTCTCTTCGGCCCGCATCCGCCGCTTTTCGCGCATCTCCGCGGCGTAGACGCGCAGGGTCTGCCCGATGCTCGATCCCAGTTGATCGGACTGGATCAGCAGCGTCGCGAAGGAGCGTATCTCATCCACGTCGACATCGTCGGCCATGCGCCGCAAGGCGTCCTGCCGGCTGCGCCCCGCGCGCAGTTCCAGAACGACCTTGCCCAGCGCCGCCGACACCAGCGGATGGGACAGCGCCAGTTCCCGGCCGACGCGATCCATCGCCGCCTCCAGGCCCAGGCCCGCCTCGACGCAGACCAGCATCAGGTCCAGCGCATCGGGAAAGCCGTGGACGATTTCTTCCTGCCGCCGCGAAGCCTTGGCCGAAATAAAGAGGTTGGGCATGTAAAGCCCCAGGACCGCCAGCAGCGATGCGACCATATAGAGGGTGAGCGCAGTGGGCGGTTCCGGATTGCCGAGCGATGTGATCACGAATATCGCGGGCAGGGCAAAGGTCAGCACAAGGCGAAAGAGAGTGAACAGCTTTGGCGCTTCCGGCGACATATAGCCGGCCGCGATCAGGCGCCGGCGCAGGTCCACATTGTTCGTGTCGACCAGCGAAACCCCCATCTTCTCGATGCGGTCGACCAGCTTCTTCCACTCGCTGCTGTTGCGTTCGCCGCGCAGCGTCTGGCTGCCATTCTGGGACGCCCCGCTTTCTCCCACCAGGTCGAGCCGGCTGCGCACCCGCGCGTTGCGCATCACGACTTCCGACAGGCCGAAGACCAGCGCGACGATGGCGATGAACAGAAAGCCGAGAATGAACGGCCGCAACTGGATCAAGAACGCGGAATTCAGCATCGCATCATACCTTCAGGTCGACCATGCGGCGTATCGTGAAGAAGCCGATCAGGTAGAGGACGATCAAGCCGACAAAGCCGATGATGAACATGCTGTCCTGCGCGACGTCCAGATAAAAGGCCGGATTGACCAGGAACAGGCCGACAAAGGCCAGGATCGGCAAGGCGGTCAGCATCACCGCCGTCATCCGCCCTCCGGAACTGAGCGCCCGGACCTTCATGAACAGGCTCGCCCGCTCGCGGATCACGGTCGAGAGATTTTCAAGGATCTCCGCAAGATTGCCCCCCGTCTCGCTCTGCACCGACAGGGAGATGACGAACATGTGCATCTCGTTCATGTCCCATCGTTCGGCCATGCGCTGCAACGCGTCGCGCAGGTCGGCGCCATAGGTGACTTCATCGACGACGATGCCGAATTCGCTGCCGATCGGATCGCGCATCTCCTTGGTCAAAAGGTCCAGCGCGGCGGCAATGGGATGCCCGGCGCGCAGGCCGCGGACGAAGGTGTCCAGCGCCACGGGAAACTGCTCCTCCATCTTCTTGCGTCGCCGCTGGGCGAGGCGCGTCAGCACCATCATCGGCAACGCAATGCCCAGCGCGCCCGCAAAGGCCAGCGCCATCACGAACATACCCGCGGTCAGGGCATAGCCCGCCGCCATTCCGCCCACCATCACCAGCAGGAACAGCGCGCTGGTCGCGATCAGCATCAGCGTCAGCACCGTGCGCGCCGGGAAGGTCAGGCCGGCGCCGTGCAGCACCCGCATCACCCCCAGCCCCGCCCGTCCGAACAGGGAGGAGCGGTCGAAGCTCACCGCCTCGTCGCTCCGCCGCAGCTTGGAAAGGACCGTGCTGCGCTCGAAACCCGCGGCGATCATCTTCAACCGCCGGTTCACCACGCGATCGGTCGTGGCGCGGGCGCGAAGCCAGCCTGCAATGCCCTCGATCGTCAGGATCACCGCCGCGAACAGCAGGACGAGGACGAAGACGCGGATGTAGAGCGGGTTCATCAGTGGATCACCGCATCGGGACGGAACAGTTCGGCCGGCAGGGCGATGCCCCGGTCGGCCAGTTCCCCCATGAATTTGGGTCGGATGCCGGTCGCCTCGAAATGGCCGCGCACCATGTTGTTCTCATCGCGGCCGGTCATCTTGAAGCGGAAGATTTCCTGCATGGTGATGACCTCCCCCTCCATGCCGGTGATTTCCGACAGGCTGAGCAGGCGGCGGCGCCCGTCGGCAAGGCGCCCCACCTGCACGATCACGTTCAGCGCCGAAGCGATCTGGGCGCGGGCGGAACGCGGCGAAATGTCGATGCCGCTCATGCCGATCATCTGCTCCACGCGGGACAGCGCGTCGCGCGGCGTGTTGGCGTGCACGGTCGTCATCGATCCGTCATGGCCGGTGTTCATCGCCTGGAGCATGTCGAACGCCTCCCCGGCGCGGACTTCGCCGACGATGATGCGGTCGGGCCGCATGCGCAGCGCATTCTTCACCAGGTCGCGCTGCGTGACTTCTCCCTTGCCCTCGATATTGGCGGGACGGGTTTCCAGCCGCGCGACGTGGCGCTGCTGCAATTGCAGTTCGGCCGAATCCTCGATGGTGACAATGCGCTCATGCTCGTCGATGGCGGCGGACATGGCGTTGAGCAGGGTCGTCTTGCCCGAACCCGTGCCGCCGGAAATCAGCACGTTGCGCCGCGCCGCCACCACCGCGGAGAGAACCTGCGCCATCGGCGCGGGCACGCTGCCCAGTTCGGTGAGGCGCGCCATGCTGATCGGCACCTTGGCGAACTTGCGGATGGAAAGCAGCGATCCATCGATGGCCAGCGGCGGAACCACGGCATTGACGCGGGAGCCATCCGCAAGGCGCGCGTCGACAAAGGGGGAGGATTCGTCGATCCGCCGTCCCACCGCCGCCACGATTTTCTGGATGATGCGCAGAAGATGCTTCTCATCCTTGAACCGGGTCGCGGTTTCGACCAGCCGGCCGTTGCGCTCCACGAAGACGATCTTGTGCCCGTTCACCAATATGTCGGTGATGCTATGGTCCTTGAGCAGCGGCTCAAGCGGCCCCAGTCCCAGCAGCTCATCCAATATGTCCGACACCAGCCGGCGGCGCTCTTCCAGATTGAGGGCATGCTTCTGCAGCGCGAGCTGCTCATGGACGATCTCGCCCACTTCGGCTTCCACCTGCGCCCGCGACATGGTTTCCAGCGCGGAAAGATTGATGATGTCGATCAGCTTCTGGTGCAGCGCCACCTTGAGTTCGGTATGCCGGTCCTCCTCCAGATGGGCGGCCTCGGTCTCTACCGGTCCCACCTCGTCCCTAGGGTCGCCGCGTTCGCCTTTTCGGATCTGCCACATCAGCCTTTCTCCGCCTGACCTTCGGCCTCAGCAGCCTGGATGCAGCAATCGACGATGTCCTGCATATCCTTGCAGATGCGGCTGCGCGCCTTCAGCTCCTGGATCAATACGCCCTGGTCCAGCGCCGAGCTGACCAGCGGGAAATCGTTGGCGATGCTGAGCTTCACCGGATGATCCAGCGCCGCCGCCGCATCCTCCAGACCGATGGCGCGGAAGAATTTCTTCTCCACGCGGTTGGCGACGACATGGATGCGCGCGGGATCGATGTCCTGATCGCGGAGCAGCGAAATCTGACGGCGCGCCTGCCGCAAGCTGGCGATGGTGAGTTCGCACACCAGAAACACGACCTGCGAACGCGCCACAAGCGACATCGACCAGTTGGTCCAGTTGCCCGGCAGGTCCAGATAGACCGTATCGAAACTGCGCTGCGCCAGTTCGACGATGCGGAAGACCTGATCGGCGTTTACCGCCTCGATCGGCATGATGTCCGCCGGCGCGGTCACGACCCTGAGGCCGGTCGAAGTTTCCACGGTGACGGTCCGCAACAGCTCATTGTCGACGCGGCTGCCCGCGTTGAGAAGGTCCGCCAGTGTCAGGGGCGAGGAAATCCCCAGGAAGGTGCCGGCATTGCCGAACTGTATGTCGAAGTCGAACAGGCAGACTTCGCCGCCGCCCTGCTTTTTTGAGCGGGCGTGAAGACTCGCCGCCTGCGTCGCGATGGTCGTCGCGCCGACGCCGCCGACGCTTTTGATGATGGAAACGATCTGGCCGGTCCTGACGTCGTCCTGGCGGCTGGCCGCGATGCGGCTGCGCAGATCGTCCAATATCGCCGCCAGGTCATGGGCGCGCAGCGGCAGTTCGATGACGTCGTTGATCCCGCTGCGCAGCAGGGCGCGCACGACCGCGATCTGCGCATCGCGCACCGCCGCCACCAGCATCAGCTTCGGATTGGCGGCGCGCAACCCGGCCAGCCGCGCCATGGATGCGTCATTGTCGGGCTGAACCTCTATGATGATCGCTTTGGCATCGGCGGCCAGTTGCGGCGGCACGGGCGCGCCGGCGGCGAGCATGGAGAGGGTGAGCGACTGGCCGGTCAGGCGGTCCCCCAATATGTCGGACGCCTGCACCTCCTGCTCCGACAGGATGAGATGAAGGCCCTCATCCCCGATATTGAGGGTCCAGCTCTCGGCGGGTTCCGCTGCGTTCGTCACGATGCCCACGATCTTGTCCCTCAATTTGATTTGGACCATTTGGAGCCTTGGCCGTCTTCCATAGTAAGGGCGGCGCTGAAGCTCGGAAGGGTAATGCTACCGTTAAAAAGCATGAATGTGATAGGAGTGAAGCTAAGATTTTGTAGCTTGACGGTTACTAAAGGTGCGACGCCTGAGCCGTTAGGATCACCAGCAAAACCTAAACCCACATTCCGATATTCGACCTCCACGTTCTCAGAACCAATCTGGGGAAGCATATCGTGCATTCTCGCGACCAAATCGTCGAATGCAGTTGTGTCTAGCGAAGGCTCCATGTCTTCACAGACAGTCCCTGTACAATCCGAGCAATTATTATCCTGCGTACAAATCAGATGATCGAAAACAAGGTTAGGGACCGCATTTCCCTGACCAACCCCACCCTTTGTAGTAAAGGGATAATCAAATAACCCATCGGAGATAAACTTGGTCACAACAGCATATCGAACCCCCGCTTGGGTCGCCTTTTCTGCTCTGTTCCATGTCCACATCAGCCGACCGACATCGAGCATCCCTAAAAGGAAAATCAACAGCAGCGGCAAAACCAGTGCAAACTCCGCGGCCGAACTGGCTCGCCGGTCAAGAGCAATACGGGATACTATCCGCATCATATGCCCATTACCGCAGATTGAGCTTCAGCATTCAACTTAATGGTCGAACTTGTGAAACCCAAATTATTGAATAATGAAACATAATCGAGTTCATTCACTTTGACGTGAACAACCGGAACATAATTAAGCCCTGTATAAATTCCGCCATATGGAGGGTCAACATTGCCTACTGCAATACAGTCATAACCAACATCAATTGCTGTTGCATCCGTCCACCCGCGTAATCTGGCTTCTCCATCGCTATTAATGATCCCGGTGCGAACCAAATTTTGAATTTGGTCCTCCATCACTGTATCAGTCAGCGGATTATCAGTGGACGCCGAGGTGCAATTATATTTGGCAAGATTCATTCGTGAAGCATAGCGAACACCGTCTCGTACGGCTTTGACTACCACGTGCTCGCTTAGAAAATAGTTTCCTAGTTCAAATGCACCGAACATAAGGATGATGAGAAATGGCGTAACTAGAGCCATTTCGGCAGCGGCAGCGCCTCTCCGACAGAAGACCGGTGCCATAAGCAAACGAAATAGCATAGAGCTACCGAATCAGGTACGGAACATCGCGGCGAATTACCTGCGCGCCCGTACTTTCATTACCAGAGACCTTATTATTGGAAACGACTTCAAGGTATATCTCGGTTCCATTTACGCCATTTCCACGATCAAATGCGGGTTCAACCAAAAACATATCTACCCACTTACTAATTTTGGCAGGTTTGGAATTTCCCGTGAGTTCGGCGCAATTGTCGACAACTGCGACGGTAAGAAGTCGCCTGTCTCTATCCGTATCCAACGCACCGGTCGAACATTGGGGAGCGCCATATTGGCGTAAGGTTCCACCGGCGCTAACATTGTTCGGCAGGTTACTTGGTGTGGCAGATTTCTGCTCCCAACGATACGTTTCGTATCGAGTGATCGTTTGCCAATTAGTTGGCCGAGTAGTGTTATGGTACTTGGTAAAATAATCCTGTCGCGCCCAATTACCGTCCCCTATCCGCTGGGCATTTTCGTCTGAACCCGGGCAAGCGTGACCGTAGCTGGTATAGTGGCAATTATCCCTCGGCAGACCCATTGCATCTATCGAGCCATCCGAATCCATAGTGGTCGTCGCATTCTGGCTTATATTGTAAACTTTTGGTGAAAACTGATGTGTCGGAAGTTGCCAGCCTTGATTATGCAACTTGCATCCGTTTTTGGAATTATCTGCACCTGATGGCCGAACCAAATCCTTGACTACATTCGATGCAGCGGGACACGATCCGTTGAAGCAGGCACCTAGCGTTGAGCCACCACCGCTACCGAAATTATAAATGTCGAAGCGGGTGTTGATAGCATCAAACGCCGGCGCGGTAACACCAGGATCCACGCCGTTTGTCTCAAGATTAAGACATTCGAGCGTTGGATTCTGATATGCTAGAGCCGACAGCAAATCTGGAGCACCTACGTCATCCTGCCCTACGTCGAGAAAGCCGAAATTTCCCGGCGACCATGAGCTACCTGACTGGCCTACGACCTTAATACCTACGCCTCTCAATGCGCCAAATCCAGTTACTGGGTCTTCGGCATTGAATTCCGTTCCAGACTTGGGATTGCAAATCATCAAGGGTGGCACTTTGCAGATAGCACGACCAAGTCCAGCGGTTGCAGTTCTGGAAACCAGACCGGAGCGAATCGCCGCCACGATAGGCGTCAGGGCATAAAATGCTTCCCGGCCGGCAACAGTGACCTTAACGACGCGGGCATTTTCATCAGCATCCTCGTCGCCAGGATCTATTTCGCCGACAAAATCATCCGCCGCTTGATCATAGCTTTCAAAAAACTCCAGGGTCGGCACTGTGACGGCAGTTCCAGCATCGCTGCCGTCATTCGAAAAACGTGTCCTGTTGGTAATCAGATCCTGTGCCGCTTTTGTCGCTCGCTCGATGGCATCCTCTTTTCCGTCAAGCTGAGTTACCGCCGCCAGAGCGGCCTGATCTGCTGCATTTTGCAGTTCCGTGTCCATTGCTGCCAATCGTGCATAATCAAATGCGATACCCCCTGCCGCTATCAGCGCAAAAAGCGACAGCGCGACCGTAGGCGCCACCGCACCTCCAGTAGCCTGCAACAAACTTCCCCGCCGGGCAGACATGATTTTCACTGCTCCTCCGAATCAATTGCTTCCACTACCGGAACCGCCGCCGGTGCCGCTGGTCGTGCGGATCGACTTCGGTTTCTTCACCTTGTCGGTGCGATAGCGTTCCACAGCCGCGGCTGAGCGCTGACCGTCGCCGCCCTCCACCAGCGCGCCTTCATATTGCGGATCAGGATTGATCACCTGCATCGCGTAATTGCTGCGCACCGCGCCGCCGAAGGTCGGGTCGTTCGCCGTGCAGCCCGCCAGCAGCGGCAACATCAGGGCGCTTCCAATATAAACAACGCGCATCGTCGGCCTCCTGCTCACAATTCATATCCGCTGGGCGCCTTGCCCGAAGCGGGCGCTTCCTTGGCCGGGGCCGGCGCATTCTTGGGCGCTTCCGGAGGCATCGCGTTGGGATCCAGCGGGTTGATGCCCACAGCCTTGTCCGTCCGTCCCATCAGGAAAAGGTCCAGTTCATGCGGCGGCTTCACGCGGTCGGTCGGCAAGACGACATCCTCAGCCCGCATCGGCTTCACCAGGCGCGGCGTCACGATGATGACCAGTTCGCTCTCATTCTTCTGGAAACCGCTGGACCGGAACAGCGCGCCGATGATCGGGATGGAGCCCAGGATCGGGAACTGCCGCACCGTGTCCTGAAAATCCTTGCGCAACAGCCCGGCCAGGGCGAAGGACTGCCCGTCGCGCAATTCCAGCGTGGTGCTCGCCCGGCGCGTTTGCAGGCCCGGAATGGTGAGGCCGTTGATCGTCACCGAAGCCGAAGGATCGATGGAACTGACCTCCGGTTCCACCACCAGATTGATGATGCCGTCCTCCAGCACCGTCGGCGTGAAGCCCAGGCTGACGCCGAAGGGCTTGAATTCGATGGTGATGGCGTTGCCGCCATTGCCGCCGCCGCTTCCGCCGATATTGCCCTGCGACACCGGGATCGGGAACTCGCCGCCCGCGAGGAAGGACGCCGTCTCGCCCGAAAGCGCCACCAGCGTCGGTTCCGCCAGCGTCGTCACAACGCCCTTGCGCTCCAGCGCGTCCAGCGCGGTGGTGATGTTGAGGCTGCCCACGGAATAATTCGCGGCGCCGATGCCGAAGCTGTCCAGGATCTTGCTCAGGTCCACGATGGGACGGCCATTGGTGTCGGAAAGGATCGCGGAGGATTGCGCCGCATTGCCGATGCCGCCCACAACCCTGCCGCTGTCGGACAGGAAGGCGGTGTTGATGCCGAACTGCTTGGCAGCACCCCGCGACATTTCGGAGAAGCGCACCTCCAGCATCACCTGCTGCGCCGCGCCGACGGACATCATGTTGACGACCTTGTCCCCGGCATAGGTCTTGGCGATCTGCACCGCCCGGTCGACCGCCGCCGCGCTGGACACGGTGCCGGTTAGCACCACCGAGTCATTGGATATGCGCGCGCCGATGGGCTGGCCGGGCAGCAGGTCCGACAATTGCCGCTTCAGCGTCACGACATCCGGTCCGACGGCGACGTCGACCACCGCGATCATCATGTTGCGGCTGTCGTAGAGGGTCAGGCTGGTCGTGCCCATCTTCTTGCCCAGCACATAGACCGAACGGTTGGTCATGGGCAGGACATCGGCGATTTCCGCATTGCCGACCAGCGCCTTGGCGAAGGGCCGGTCGACTGTCAGCACCTGGCTCTTGTTGAGCGGCACGTCGAGTTGACCGGCATGATTGGCGTTGCTGACGTTGAGGGAGGCGACCTGTGCCTGGGCCTGCATCGGCAGCAGCGACGCCCCGGCGCCCAGCGCCAGCAGGAACGCCAGCATGGGCAAGGACTTAGCGGGAACCATAGCGCTTCACCTCATAGCTGGTGCCGGTCGTGCCGCGCACGATTTCGACCGATGCGGTTGACGGCAGGGCGTTCATGTTCTTCGGCACGGCGCGGCGCGCCGGGCGGAAGGCGGAGGCGGGACGCGGCGGCAGATAGGCCATGTCGGCGACGCGGGCGCGGGGACCGGCATAGCCGCCGACATAGGCGCCGTCGCGCAAATCCTCTATCCCCACGGTCTGCACCGCCGGATTGGGCTTGTCGGTCAGGTTGCGCAGGACCAGCGTGAGCTGCCCCACCTGCTGGGCCAGGACCAGCTTCTGCGCGTCGACCTGGTTGACCTCCAGCGTGGCGGTCTTGCCGACGGCCGGGTCTTTCGACGTGTCGTTGGCGTTCTGGTCGATGGCGATGACGCGGGTGCCTTGCAACAGCACGTCGGTGATCTGCTGGCTGGCGCCGCCCATCGGGTCCTGGAGCGTGCGCGTCACGAAGACGTCGACCGTATCGCCTGGAAGCACGAAGCCGCCCGCGGCGGCCACATCGCTGACGCGGACGGCGACGGCGCGCATTTCCGGGGCGAGCACCGCCGACATGGTGGCGCGCCCTCCTTCTCCGGAGAGCTTGGAGGCCAGGATCGGCTCGCCCGGCTCGATCTGCCGGAGGACGACGCGGCCCTTGCCGAGCGAGGTCAGTTGGATGGGATCACGGAAAGCGCCGGGCGGCACCGAATTGGCGGGCCAGTCGACCACGCGGATTTTCTCTGCCGTGACCGCCGATCCGAAGGGCAGCGAGACGGTCGCCACTACGACCTTCGCCATTCCGCCTTCCGCCTGGGGCGCCTTTTCAGCGCTGGTCAGATAGGAGTTGGCGATGAAAACAGCCGCGAGGCCCAGCAATATCGCCAGGCCAAGGACTATGAGAGATCTGCGCTGCCCCACGACAACTCCCCCCGGAATTGAAGTTTACGGGAAGGCCAATCAGTAACCGGCCTTCCTATTTCATTGATTAGCAATTTGCTGCCGGAGCATTACCGGTGCCGACCGTCGCAACGCAATTGGTCGCCGCATTCATCGAGTTCTTGATCGCGCCGCCCAGATTCCAAGCAGCCAGTGCGATGCCGGTGCCGACAATCGCCAGGATCAACGCATATTCGGCGGCCGACGCACCACTTTCGTCAGCCCACAAATTTTTGAGAAAAGTCATGTCTTTTATCCCTATAGCTGTTGCTTAACAGGTCGGCGCCGTGTTCGTGCCCACCGTCTTGATGCAGTTGGTGGCAGTGTTCATCGAATTCTTGATCGCGCCGCCCAGGTTCCAGGCAGCCAGCGCAATACCGGTGCCGACAATCGCCAGGATCAACGCATATTCGGCAGCCGACGCACCACTTTCGTCAGCCCACAAGCTTTTCACAAAAGTCATCACTTTTACCCCTAGTAGCTGGGAGCAATTCCCAGTTGCTCTTGCACAGCTCCACGGTAGGGGCCTGTCCACCTCGCGACCCCGGCGTCGGTATGCTCCGATCGCCAGGCAGTTGGCAGTTCCCGTAGAACTTGCGATCAAATTGAAGCAAAGCTGATGCAAGTCAACATGGTAAAAAATATGTTTATTTATCAGTATCTTATGGCAATTTTTTGTTAACCTTTTCCTTCAACCAATTTCATTTCCATAAGTAAATGATAGTAGTTGCTGAATATATCTTTGGATATATGCTTTTAGGAAATTAGGGATTTTTGCCAAGTTTATTGAAATTTTTATTTTTTATATTTTTGATATTTGCAATAAATTCAAAAATATCAAGAATATTTCTGTATTTATATTTAAAATAATATAGGAATTACACCTGTTGCAACAGCGCTTATTTGAGCAGAATAGTTGCACTCGCAAAGCCGGATTACCCGTTCGGCTAATACCTTCGCTCTAGGCTATTCGGGACAGGCCCATCTCATGACTTGAACGGCGCCGCCGCCCGCATCTCTGGAAATCGTCGCGAATCAGCCACGACTCGGCTTGCAAAGCCCCGTAAACAAAGCGGTTTGCATCTGTCCCATTCAGGAACAATATCGAGCTTGCCACCCTGCCGCGGGGGAATTTGGCTTGGAAGGTCCAATGGAGATGTAAGCGCGCCGTGCTCCCCAAGAAGGCTGGCGCTTCTTGATAGCCCCGGTTCAAGCAATAGGAGGAGCCGCCCGGGACGGAACTCCTGCTTTCGCAGTAGCACGACCTGCCCCGGGGACGAGTTTAGAGGTCGCTTTCCATCCGAATTTCCGGCCTGAAGCCTGATCCCGCATGCCTAGCTCGCGCTCACCCGATGACGGAAGGTCAGATTTACGCGATCGGACAGCAGCAGATAGGGCAGCCAGATGGCTGCGCTGATCAGCACCTTCTTCACATTGCCCGTCAGCATGTTCAGCAACGCGGCATCTACGCCATGGGGCACATTGTCGATCCCGGCGACCAGATGCGCAATGCTGATCTGCGCCAGCAGATCGATGCCCCATACCATTACCAGGAAGCGCGGAAAGAGCGGCGCCAGCCGCAGCGCCATGGCGAAGGCGAACATGTAGAGGCTGGACAGGATCACCACGTCCGCCAGCATCACGCTGTACAGACCGACGAACCACGGCGGCGAATAGCTGCCCAGGGCGGGAATGGAGCCGAGAAATTCCAGCGTGCGCACCGGCACGTTCAGCGCGATCCCCACCAGCAGCGACGCCATCACGCCATAGAGGCCGAATTGCGACATCTCCCGCGCCTTCAGGCAGTCCACCTTGCGCCAGCGCCCGACCTGCGCCAGCCGAAAGGCAGGCTGGGCATGGATGCGTCCGGCCGGAAACAGCTTCAATCCCAGCAGCAGCGACCCGACGGGCGCACCGACGACCAGCAGGTAGGGCAGCAGGCCCGTCCCGCTTCCCCAGGGCGTTCCGCTGTAGGGCGTCGCGGGAAAGGCCAGGCGCAGGCCGCAGGCGAAGGCGGCGGCCATGATCCAGATGGCGACGATCCGCTCCAGATTGACCTGCATCGACAGCACGACGGCCACGCTCTTGCGGTAGAGACGGTCCCTCACCATTCGCACCATGGAACCGGACCTCCTCCGAACGCCAACCTCTCCGCGACTATCTGCGATGTTGGTAAACGCCAGGTAAATGCGCGGCCTGGGGAAAAGTTCTACGGCGCCGAACGGATATGGCGAGCCATCGGAAAAGATAAAGTCCGGCCGCCCCTCACTTGCGCGGAACGGTGATGCGGATGGTCGTGCGCCCGCCGATATTCTGGAGGAACACCTCCCCGCCCAACATCTGTATCCGCCGCATCAGCGACCGCGAAGGCACCGCCCCGCTCGACCCCAGCCGCGCCATGTTGGGGACGCCGTCGTCGCTGACCTGGAGGGCGATGCGGTTGCCGTCCGGCTCCAGCGCGAAATTCACCATGGTCGCCCCCGCATGGCGCACCGCATTGGCGACGATCTCCCGCACGGCGAAGCTCAGTTCCCGGCCGATCAGCGCGCTGGTCGCGCAATTGCCGTCCTCCACCTTCAACTCGCAACCTATGCCCCATTGCTCCCCCAGGGAGCGCACCACCATCGCCAGCGTTTCGGGCAGATAGGCGAAATCCTCCTCATCGGCTTCCGGATTGATGATCCAGCGGATCGTGGCGATCTGGTCCTTTGCGATGCGGTCGACATTCTGGATCACGGCGCGCGGCTCAACCTGCTGCCCGCCCAGCAGCGGCGCGATCTGGAAACGGATGCTGGCCAGCGCCTGCAGGACGCTGTCGTGCAGTTCGCGCTGCAACCGTTCCCGCTCCCGCGCGCCGGCGATGACATGGGCAAGGTCCAGGCTGTTGCGGACGGTCAGTTCCTCGCACGCGCTTTCGAAGACCCGCTGGGCGATGGCGACGCGGTCCTCATGGCAGGGATCGCCCAGGCGGGCCGCTCCCACCGCCTCGAAAGTCCCGATGGTCACCCTGACGGTCAGCAGCGTTTCGGCGTCCAGCAGCGACGTCCATGCCCGGCCGCCCGCGGACAATGGCCGCAGCACGGCTATTCCATCGGCCGACAGGGAAATCGACGCATGTCTCTTCCGGTCATGCCAGCCGGTCTCCGCCGTCAGCAGGTTGCCGAAACCCACTGACGGCATTTCCCGCGCCGCGCTGCTGGCGAAGCGCGGGGGCTCATGGCTGGCAAGGCGGAACAGCACCGCAACACCCTGCCCGCCGGTCGCAAGCCGCAGGGCATGGAGCAGGAACGGGCCGTGATCCCCGCCGGCGGGCGGCAGCTCGCCCTCCAGCAAGCGCCGGTCCCGTTCGAATTCCAGCAGCGTTTCCCGGCGCGGTCCCAGCAACACGCCGGTCACCAGGATCGCCACCGCCAGAAAGCAGGCGCGAAGCACGATCCGCTCCGCTTCGGGTTCCGAAGGCAGGGAAATGATCTGGTCGGCCCATGTGGTGCCGACCGCCACCAACCCGGCCATCAGGGCGACCAGCAGGTGCAGCCGCCGCCGCACGATCAACGCCACTTCGATGGCCACGAAGAAGCTGCCGGAAAAATAGGGGCTGTTGGACGGGTTGGTGACGACCAGCAGCGCCAGGAACAGCAGCGTGTCCAGATAGATGACCGGCCGCCTGATCCGCATGTCCGTCACCCAGGAACGCGACGACAGGAACACCGCGGCCAGCGCCAGCAACAGCATGAGCAGGATCAGCGCATGCTCCGCGATCTCCGCCCAGTGGCGGGCGCTGGAGAAGCCGAAGCTCACCACGGCATAGATGACGGCCAGCAACAGCCGGGTGAAATTGAGCGTCTGCCAGGGGCGCAGGGCCGACAGCGTCCGCGCGTCCCACCAGCTCAAGCGCATCGCGATTTCGCCCGGCCCATTCATCGCGTGACGCACATCCTTCATCCGGCCCGATGCATATTGTCTGGCGGGCCGCTCCTTATGGAAAGGAAATCATGCCCCGGTCAAATGGCGATGGTCAAACGGGGATGGCTCCGTTCGTCGCAGGGAATGCCCTGACGCCGATCAGCCGTGGAAATAGTCATAGACCTGCTGCGCCACAGCCTTGGAAACGCCCGGCGCCTTCAGCAGGTCTTCCAGCGCCGCGCTTTTCACCGCCTTGGCGGTTCCGAAGTGCATCAGCAGCGCCTTCTTGCGGGACGGGCCGATGCCCGGCACCTCGTCGAGCGAACTGACGGTGATCGCCTTGCTGCGCTTCTGCCGGTGCGCGCCGATGGCGAAGCGGTGCGCCTCGTCCCGCAGGCGCTGGAGGTAGAAGAGCACGGGATGGTTGAGCGGGAAACTGATCTCCCGCCCGTCAGGCATGTGGAAGACCTCCCGCCCTTCGCGCCCATGGTGCGGCCCCTTGGCGATGCCGATCATGCAGACATCCTCTATGCCCATATCCTCCAATATGGCGCGGGCGGCGGACAATTGCCCCTTGCCGCCGTCGATCAGCACCAGGTCCGGCCATTCGCCGCTGTCGCGATCCGGATCCTCCCGCGCCGCCCTGCCGAAGCGTCGCTCGAACATCTCGCGCATCATCGCGAAATCGTCCTGGGAGGTTTCGGGGTTCTTCATGTTGAACTTGCGATAGGCGTTCTTGCGGAAACCCTCCGGCCCCGCGACCACCATGGCGCCCAGCGCATGGCTGCCCTGGATATGGCTGTTGTCGTATATCTCTATCCGGTCGGGCACGCCCTCCAGGCCGAACGCCTCCACCATCTCCTCCAGCACCTTGGCCTGGGTGGTGGTTTCAGCGAGGCGGCGGTCGAGCGCCTCCACGGCATTGCGCTGCGCCTGTTTGATCAGGCGGGTGCGCTCGCCGCGCTGCGGCACCTCTATCCGGACCCTGGAGCCGATGCGTTCGGTGAGCGCCTGCGCCATCAGTTCGCATTCCGCCGGCGCGCGATCGGCAAGGATCAGCTTGGGCGGCGGCACCTCCTCGTAGAATTGCGCCATGAAGCTGGCCAGCACCTCATCCTCCGCCACTTCGGCGGTGTGGACGGGGAAGAAGCTGCGATGGCCCCAATTCTGCCCGCCCCGGATGAAGAAGGCCTGGATGCACATCGCACCGCCCCTGGCCGCGAGCGCGAAGATGTCCGCATCGCCCAGCCCTTCGGCATTGATCGCCTGGCTGCCCTGGATGAAGGTCAGCGCCTTCAGCCGGTCTCGCAGCACCGCCGCCTGCTCGAAATCCATGGCGTCGGATGCCGCCTGCATCGCCTCCCCCAGTTTCTTCTGCACGGCGGTCGACTTGCCGCCCAGGAAATCCTGCGCGTCCTTCACCAGTTCGCCATAGGCGGCGTCGTCGATCCTGCCCACGCAAGGCGCGGAACAGCGGCGGATCTGATAGAGCAGGCAGGGCCGCGAGCGATTGGCGAAGAAACTGTCGGTGCAGCTTCTCAGCAGGAACAGCTTTTGCAGCGCGTTGATGGTCCGCGTCACCGATCCGGCGCTGGCGAAGGGGCCGTAATAGCGACCCTTATATTTGCGCGCGCCGCGATGCTTCTGGACGCGGGGGAAGTCATGATCCTCGCGCAGCAGGATGAAGGGGAAGCTCTTGTCGTCGCGCAGCAGCACATTATAGGGCGGGCGGAACCGCTTGATGAGCTGCGCCTCCAGCAACAGCGCCTCCGCCTCGCTGTTGGTGGTGACGATCGTCATGGAACGGGTCTGGGCGACCATGCGCTGGAGCCGCTTGGGCAGGCGGTCCACCTGGGTATAGCTGGTCACGCGGTTGCGCAGCGCCCGCGCCTTGCCGACATAGAGCACGTCCCCTCGCGCATCCTGCATGCGATAGACGCCGGGGCGCGTCGGCAGGGCCTTAAGCGTGGTGCGGATCGCCTCCACGCCCGCCTCCATGTCGGGCTGGCTGCCGGTGACGGTGAACGCCGCCTTGTCTTCATGGAAACGATCGGGAGATTGCGGGCCGGACATGCGGCAGAAATAGCGGGCCGGGCGAGGATCGCAATGGCGCCGGCGGATTGAGATGGCAAAATAGGGGGGGTCGGGTGGAGAGCGGACCTCTCCTATTCCTCCCCATCTTTGATGGGGAGGGGGACCGCCGCTGAAAGCGGTGGTGGAGGGGATGGGGCACGACCTCCGAATTTCCCCTCCACCATGCTTCGCATGGTCCCCCTCCCCACGCTTCGCGTAGGGAGGATTTAGGGGCCGCTAATGGCCCACCCAAACCACAAACGCCCACACGACCAGACAAACAAAAAGGCCGGCGCGACGATCCGCACCGGCCCTTTTTCCACCCCTGGAACAGGCTCAGACGCTGGGGCCAAGCCCCTTGATCGCGTCGTCGACCAGCAGCTTGTCGGCCTTGGCGTCATGCCCCTGCGCGATCAGCGACGCGGCGGCGCCGGTGGCGGCGCGCACGGCTTTCGTCCGGATGTCGGCGATGGCCGCGCGCTCGGCCGCGCCGATCTTGTCCTCCGCCATCTTCTGACGGCGCGAGACGAGAGCGGCCGCATTGGCCTTCGCATCCTCCAGCAGCGTGGCCGCCTCATGCTCGGCCGACTTGCGCATCGTCTCAGCCTCGCCGGCGGCGGCGGCCAGCCTGGCTTCATATTCGGCCTTGAGCGCTTCGGCTTCGGCGCGCAGCTTGGAGGCTTCCTCCAACTGCGCCTTGATCTGGGCGATCCGGCCGTCCAGCGCGCCGCCGATCAGGCCGGGCACCTTCTTGACCAGCAGGATCAGGATGAACACCGCCATCGCCAGGCTGACCCAGGCCGTGGCGTCCATGCCGACGGCCTTCGGGTCGGTATGCGGGGCCACGCCTTCATGGGCGACGGTGCCGACCGGCTCCATCCCCTCGGCATGGATAGCCTCGTTCAGGTGCGGGGCTTCCGCCCCACCCTGCTCTCCAGCTTTATGCTGTGCTGCCTCAGCCATGGGCCAGTGCCGCCTTTACTGCGTTGCGGGCTGCATCTTCCGACGCGTTGACGCCGGAAATGCGAGCCACCATGTCGCGCGCTGCGTCAGCGGCAACGGTTTCAATCTCTGCCATGGCTGCGTCGGTTGCAGCCTTGATGCGGGCTTCGGCCGCGGCGATCCGGCTTGCGATGTCCGCATCGGCGGCGGCCAGCCGGACTTCGGAAGCCTTGGCCGCCTCCGCCTTCGCCTTGGCCAGGCTTGCCTGGGCGACGGCGCGGCTTTCGGCATCGCGGGCGCGATAGTCGGCCTCCGCCTCGTCAGCGCGGGCGAAAGCCGCCTTGGCGGCATCCAGATCGCCGGTGATCTTCGCGTCGCGCGCATCGGCCGTCGCCTGGACCTTCGGCACCATGCCGAGACCGATGACGAAGAAAACGAAACCGAAGGTCAGCAGCAGCCAGAAGATCTGCGATGAATAGGTTTCGGCAATTTGCGCGATTTGAGGCATTTTTCGGGTCCGTCCGATCGGGGCGCGGTCAATCAGGGAACGGGCATGGATGACATGGAGTCATCTATGCCCGCCCCAAAGCGGCTGTTCAGGCCACGAACACCAGGATCATGGCGATGACGAACGCCAGCAGACCCAGAAGTTCCGCGGCGGCGAAACCGATGAACAGGCGGCCCTGCTGACCGTCGGCGGCGCCGGGGTTGCGCAGCGCGCCTTCGAGGAACGAGCTGAAGACGTTGCCCACACCGAGGGCGGCGATGCCCGCACCGATGGCGGCCAGGCCAGCACCGAGCAGCTTTGCGGCTTCTGCGTCCATGTTCTAAACTCCTTTTCTAAATTCTATTCGAACGTTGAGGTAATGACGGAAAATCAGTGCAGGTTCTCGGCATCGTTGATGTAGACCGAGGTCAGCAGCGCGAACACATAGGCCTGGATCACCGCGACCAGCACTTCCAGGGCGCTGATGCCGATCATCAGGATGAAGCTGGCGCTGCCGACGGTCAGGCCGTAACCGACGCCCGCATTCGATGCGTTGATGACGAAGCCCGCCAGCACCTTCAGCAGCACGTGGCCGGCGGTCATCGCAACGAACAGTCGCAGCCCCAGGCTGAACGGGCGCACCATGAAGGAGATCAGCTCGATCGGGAAAATGACCGGGATCATCGGCAGCGGCGTGCCGTGCGGCACGAACAGCGAGAAGAAGTGCAGGCCATGCTTGTAGAAACCCACCGCCAGCACGATCGAGAAGCTCATGATCGCGAGCACGCCGGTCGCGGTGAAATGGCTGGTGAAGGTGAAGGGGTGCAGGCCGACCAGGCCGAGCGGCAGCAGGCCCAGCAGGTTCGCCAGCAGGATGAACATGAACAGCGAGAAGACATAGGGTATGTACTTCTTGCCGCCCTCGCCCACATTGGCGATCAGCAGGCTCTTGATGAAGCCGGTCATATATTCGACCGCCATCTGCCAGCGGCCGGGGACCAGTTCCCGCTTCATGCCGCCGACGACGAAGATCCACAGCACGACAGCGGCGGCCACCATATAGAGGGCGCTGTTGGTGAAGGCGATGTTGAAGCCGCCGATCGACAGATGGTCCGTACCGAACAGCGGTTCGATCGCAAACTGGTGCATCGGATCGATTTTGCCGGATTCTGCCACGCTGGACCCCTGTAACGCCTAAACCTTCGGACCAAGATAAAAGCGTCCCTGTCAGTCGGGACGCTTCGTCGTCGTCAATCTGATGATGTTCCTGAACGCCGCCACGATCCCAAGACCGAGGAATGCCAACAGGAGCCAAGGGGATGTCCGCAGGAAGTAGTCCAAAGTCCCACCCACCACGGCACCGCCGGCAAGACCGCCGATCAGCTCCGCGAGAACCCTGTTGCCCAGGCGCGACCCATCGTCCGCCTGCTGCACCTGTGTCCCCTGTCTGACCTTTTCGGCTTGTTCGGCCTGTGCGATCCGCTCCTCCAAAGAAGCGATCCGCGCATCCTCCCCCGCCGGGTCCTGCCCCGGTGCATCCGCTGCCATGCCGCATCCCTCCGTCCAGGCTTTAGAAGCCAACGTCAGGCGGCATGGCGGTTACGGCTGCACCCGTCAAGGCGCGGCCCGTTTAGAAAGGGCTTTGGGGAGTGTCAACCGTCGTTGGGCAGGAGATTTTCCCGCCCGAACGAAGCTGGGTCCAAAGTCCACTAGCGCGGCCGGGCGACCCTTGGCAAATCAGCCGGCCGTGGCGCAATAGCCCGGCAGCGCGATGGGGCCGGCGCCCTTGGTCTGCCACGCGCCGGCGCCGATGCGATAGACCTGGCCGGGCTTCACCCGGCTGCTGAGCGTCTGGCATCCCGTCGCCGCCGCGACATCCTGCACCGTCACGCCGCGCTTGCCGGCAAGGTCGGTATAGGCGGCCCTGCGCTTGATGTTGATCGATTCGACCTCCTGCCGCACCGCGTCGCTGACCGATCCGGCAATGCCGAGATAGCCGTCGGCCTGTTCGCCCACCGTCCCCGCGCTCATGGCGGCGGCGACGGCGCCGGATTGCGCCCGCGCGGGGGAGGTCATGACCAGGCCGGTCGCCAGCGCCACCGCGGCCGAGGCAGCGATCATCAAGAACTTGCGTGTCATTGCGGGAACAACTCCGGATTATTCTGGATCAAATCCTGCGCGTCGCGTTGCAGGCGGACGACGACTTCCTGCTGCACCTTCACATTGAGGTTGATCTCTATGGGCTTGTCAGGCGCCTTCACCTGGATGCAGCCCCCCAGGGCCAAACCGGCGAAGCCCGCCGCGATGATCGTTCGCTTCTTCATTTCTGCTCCCCGTTTCGCATAGTTTCGCTTTCGGCAGGCTGAACTGCAACCCCCTGTTGGCCCATCCTGGACCGCATCGCCTCCTGCATCTGGTCGCCTATGCTGTTCTGTATGAGGGTCGATGGGTCGATGAAGGATTGCGCCGTTCCCAGGAGGCCCCGGAAAGGCGCGGCGATCCGCACGTTGAAGATGAAGGGAAGGCCGGTGAAATTCCGCGCCAGACCCGCCGGCGCCCCGCCAATCTGCCCGCGATTGACGCCGTTGAAGACGACGTTCGTCACCATTTCGCCGTCCAGCGCGCCGTCCATCAGGATGGTAAGGCATTTATATTGGAGATTCTTGAGCGCATCGAAGGCCAGCCGGCCCATCGCGCCCAGTTGCTCGTTGGACACCGGCCCCACATAGGACAGCGTCCCCGACTGGCGCGTCGGATCGCAGGGGATGGTGGGCAGAACGCCCTCCGGCATCATCAGGGGCGGCATGCCCTGCTGCCGCGCGGTCAGCACGCCGCCCGCCACGCGCCCGCCCTGCGCGTTAAAGATCAGAGGCATGATGCCGTCGAACGTCCCCGTGGCGGAAATATTCTTAAGGTCCATCGCCTGGATGAAGGCGCCCGCGTCCAGGCCGATGACGCGGAAGGTCATGTATCGGTCGACATCGGCGCTGAAATCCATGGTCGTCGGCAGCAGGACCAGTTGCCCCCCGGAAAAGGGCCATCCGCCCCCTTCGATCCGCACCTTCTGCCCCGCTTCCAGCCGATAGCGCACATGGCCGTCGCGAACCTCCACGCCCGGATTGACCGACCTCATCCGCACTTCCTGCCCCGGCGCGCTGACCAGGCCGAGCAGGTCGGTGAAGCGCAGTTCGCCCGACAGCCCTTCCACCGGGCCGAAAGCCGCCGCCAGGGCGACATTGTCGGTCCGGAACAGGCCGTCGCTGGTCACATGCGTTCCGTTCCAGCGGATATGCCCTTCCCCGCTGACCTGCGCGGTCACATTGGCCACCACGCCAAGGGCGAGGCGGGTCACATCCTCCGGCTGCAGACCCGGACCAAAGGACAATCCCGGAACCGCCAGATCCGCCTTGCCGCGCCCGCTGCCCAAGTCGTGCGCGATCACGGCACGGGCGACCAGCGCGTCGTTGCGCGGCGCCCGCAGCGATCCGGTCGCGGCGATCCTCGAATCCTTCAGCGTCAGCGCGAAGTCGGGGACGTTCAGCGGTTCGAACCGGCCCGGCGCCTGCGCATCGCGCACCGTCATCCCGGCGGCCAGCTTCAGCGCGCCGTCGGCGAAGCTCCAGTCGCCCGCGCCATTTTCGACGATCAGCGGCACGGACCCGATCCGTCCGCCCGCGCCAGTCAATCGGCCGCCCAGCCCCTTGGCCGTCGCCTTTCCGGTCAGCGTCGCCGCGCTCAGCCGAACCGGCGAATCCTGCGGCCCGATCGCCAGTTCGGCATTGGCGAGCGCGAAGCCCTGCCGCCCCATGGCAAGGCGGGCGCTGTCGGCGGAAAGGCGCATCGGGCTATCCCCGCTTTTCCCGGCCAGTGCGAGCTTGCGGATTTCGGCGCCGCCGCGCACGCCGCCCGGCCCGACCGCCAGCAGCGACCGCCCGACGGGGCACAGCGTCTGCCGGGTCCGCCCAAGCGAGAAATTGCCATAGCGCGCCTCGATCAGCGAGATCGGCACGCAGCGCGGGTTGATCGCCAATGCGCCGTCGGCGCTCATCTGCCCTTCGACGGGCGCCGCCAGCCCGCGCAGCCTTCCGCCGGGAAGCGGCCCGTCGAGCCGCAGCTGCGTCGAAAAGCGCGTATCGCCCTTCGGCCCCGCGACGAACCGCACCGGCTCCAGCGACAGCCTGGCATCGCCCGCCGCATAGGGTTCAACGAACAATTGTCCGCCCAGGCCTCCGCCCGGCCGACGCGCCAGCCGCAGCGCCGCCCTGGGAAATCCGCCGCCCTCCGTCGTGATAGCCCCGTCAAGCGCCCAGTCGACCGGCTGTCCGCCCTTGCCCGGCCAGCCGACCGTCACGCGGCCGCCCCCCGGAATGGCGATCCGCGCACCGCTGCGCGCCGAAAATCGGGCATCGGTCAGGGCCAGGCTGCCTCCCTTTCCCCGCTGCGCAAAGGCGAGGCCCGTTTGCAGGACATTGTCCTCGCCCGCCCGCCGCACCGCATCGGCGAGGCGCGCCGCCAAGGGG
>NZ_ATDO01000056.1:0-13082 GCF_000445085.1 Sphingobium sp. HDIP04
GGGCCGGTCAGCGCGCCGCCGGCCGACAGGGCGGCCGCCCCGATTCGCGCTCGCCCGGCGATCGCATCGGCCGTCCCGTCGAAATCGATCCGCCCGGCAGGCCGCGCCAGAACCATGCCGCCGGACCTGAGCGCCTCGCCCATAAGGTCGACGCGGCCGGTCCAGCGATCCAGCGCCTTGCCGAATCGGACATCCACATCCGCGGCCGGTTTCGCGATGGCGATGCCGGCATCGCGGCAGGCCAGCGCTTCGCCGCGCAGCGGGCCGGAGAGGTGCGGGCGTCCATCCTGCATCGCGATGTCCAGCATCGCCCGCAAATTTGCCAGGCCGCATCCCTTGCCGCCCGCATTGGGCATTGCCGCCGCCAGCCTGCCCCGGAATCCCGACCGCAGGTTCCCCTGCCCGTCAATCTGCATGCCGATAGCCCCGGCATCCGTATCCAGCCGCAGCCGCGCATCGCTCAGCGCCAGCAGAATGTCGGGCAGGCTGAAAGGCGCGGCGGACTTCGGATCGCGGAACTTGTCGACCTCCCCCAGGTTCAGCACGCCGTTGCGCAGCGATCCCCGCATCCTGACGCCGCCGGCCCGCACCGCCGCCACTTGCGGGGCCAGCCCGGTGAAGGCGATGTCCACCTCCACCCAGCGCGCCGTCAGGTCGGGACGGGCGGGATCGCCCAGCACGATATTCTCGATCCGCTGGGTGCGCAGGCCGATGTCCGCCAGGTCGTAGCTGCCCTGCACGCCCCGACGGTTGAGTTCGCGGCTGATGAAATTTTCGGCGATGGGCGCGCGTTGCGTCCACAGCGCGGCAAGGACCAGCGCCAGCGACCCCGTGCCGACGCCAAGCCAGCGGAGCCAGCCCCGGCGAATCTCCTTTTCGCCGTCTTCATCTTCCATGCTTATGGTCAAACCCGCGTGCTCAAGTCCGTAACGCCTGCATAACGTCCGATCACTCCTAAATATCCTTGCCCGATAAATCCGCAATGAATAGCGTCCGCATCGGCACATGGGGGACAGGTAGGATTTTGGCGGACCGGAATTTGAAGGCCACGCACGACGGTGTCGGGCATCGCGCCCGGCTGCGCCAGAAACTGGCGGAAAATGGCGGCGAAGCGCTGCACGACCATGAACTGGTCGAATATCTGCTGGCGCTGGCCATACCCCGCCGCGACACCAAGCCGCTGGCCAAGGCGCTGCTGCGGGAATTCGACGGCATTGGGGGGTTGATGGCGGCCGACTGGCAGGCCATTGCCCGCGTGCCCGGCATGGGCGACACCAGCATCGCGGCGATCAAGATCGTGCAGGCGACGATGCTGCGGATGCTGCGCAACGAGGTGGCGGAAAAGCCGGTGCTGGCAAGCTGGCAGGCGCTGCTCGACTATCTGCGCGCCGACATGGCCTTTCTGACGGTGGAGCGGGTGCGGGTGCTGCACCTCAACAGCCGCAACATGCTGATCCGCGACGAGCATATGGGCGACGGTTCGATCGACCAGGCGGCGATCTACGCGCGGGAGGTGATCCGACGGGCGATCGACCTGGGCTCGGCGGCGCTGATCCTGGTCCACAACCATCCGAGCGGATCGCCCGAACCCAGCCGCCAGGACATAGAGATCACCCGGCAGATCGCCGAAGCGGGCAAGCGGCTCAACATCGCGGTGCACGACCACATCATCATCGGGACGCAGGGGCATAGCAGCCTGCGCGCGAAAGGATTGATCTAGGGTGTATCGACATTCAGCCCTGGCGGCCTGCAAATGGTTGAAGCGAGTCACGTGCCTCGCTTCAATCCCGCGCTTCCGGTACTCACTTACCTTTATTACGCTGCGCTCCGGGTCGCGAAAAACCACCATTTTCGGCTCGCCATCATCTGAATGTCGATACAGCCTAGGACGCGCTGCGTCGGAGCGATTTTCAAGCAATCGACGGTTGAAATCGCGCAAAGCAAAAAAGCCGCGTCGACGGCAAAGGCAAGTCTTTGAAGATCGGGAAAATCTGGAGCGGGTGAAGGGAATCGAACCCTCGTCGTAAGCTTGGGAAGCTTCTGCTCTACCATTGAGCTACACCCGCCCGGGCGAAAGCGGCTTAGCCTTTGATCCCGTTGGCGTCAACGCGGCCGCGGCGGAGAATTTCAGAGGTCGGCATAGGGCGCATCCGCATCGCGGGCCGGTATGGCGCCGCGGCGGCCGATGTTCCAGCCCGCCAGGCGATGGCCAGAAAGTGCGGCCTGGCGCGGCGGGCGGCCGGCGAGGCGGGCATGGAGATAGCCGCCGTTGAACGCGTCGCCCGCGCCGCTCGAATCGACGACGGAAAGCCTCGCGGGCGGAGCGACGATAGCCCCATCCACCAGACAGCCTTCCGCGCCCAGTTTCACCACCACCTCGCGCCCGTCGCCAGCGCCCCAGCGTCGGGCCGCATCCAGGGCATCGTCGGCCTCGCCCATCTCCACCTCATCGGCCAGGGTGGGCAGGCCGATGTCGCTGAGCGCAACGGCACGGTCGCGCCAGTGGCGGGCGGTCGCGGCGTCGGGCCAGAGCCGGGCGCGATAATTGCCGTCGAACGCCACTCGGCCCCCATTTGCCCGGACCGCACCGCACAGGGCGAGCAGCTTTTCCCGCGCCTCCCCGGACAGGATGGCAAGCGTGATCAGCGAGAAGTAGAGCAGTTCCGATCCTGCGGCCCGCTCCACCATGGCGGCGCTTTCGGGCAGGTCGAACATGCGCCTGGCAGCGGCCTCCCCACGCCAATAATGGAAGCTGCGCTCGCCCTGGGCATCGGTCTCTATGGCGTAAAGGCCAGGCAGCCTTCCCTCGACGGCGAGCAGCAGGGAGGTGTCGACCCCCTCTCCTTCCCAGGCGGCGCGCAGGTCCGCGCTCATCGGATCGGCGCCGATCGCGCTCGCGAAGCGGACCTGGTCGCCGCAGCGGGCGAGATGGATCGCCGTGTTGATGACGTCGCCGCCATAACGCAGGTTCCACCCCCCGCCCGAAACGCCTTCGCCCGAAGCGCGGCTGAGTTCCAGCATCGCTTCGCCGACGACGGTTATCCCTGCGGTCCTGCCCATATCCGTTCCATCCTGCTGCCGAGGGCGCCTCCTTGGCGCGGAGGGCACGGCCAAGTCAATGCCGCGCCGTACCCGGCGGGCGCCGACAATCGCTTTCGCAAGCGGAACGTCCGGAACCTCTGCGCGTTGTCCATATGTCCATGACGGGCATGCTATTCGAGGGGAATCCCCAAATGACTATGGCGGCACCGGAAGGGTCTGGAAACTGCTTCGAACTGCTGGTCCAGAACGTCACCGACTATGCCATCTACATGCTGTCGGCCGACGGCATCGTCATCAGTTGGAATGCCGGGGCGCGCCGCTTCAAGGGATATGAGGCCGAAGAGATCATCGGCGAACATTTCTCCCGCTTCTACACGCCGGAGGATCAGGCGGCCGGCCTGCCCGCCCTTGCCCTGGAAACCGCTGGCCAGGCCGGCCGGTTCGAGGCGGAAGGATGGCGCGTGCGCAGGGACGGAACCCGCTTCTGGGCGCATGTCGTCATCGACGCGATCCGCAACGCGGCCGGCGAACTGATCGGCTTCGCCAAGATAAGCCGCGACCTTACGGAAAGGCAGGAAATGCAACTCGCGCTGGAAGAGGCGCGGGAGGCCGTGCTCCAGGCGCAGAAGATGGACGCCATCGGCAAGCTGACCGGCGGCGTGGCCCACGACTTCAACAATCTGCTCGCCGTGATCGTCGGCAGCCTGGACCTGGCGCGGCATAGGCTGGCGACCGGGGCGGACGTGTCCCGCTATATCGACAATGCGATGACCGCCGCGGAGCGCGGGGCGACGCTGACGCAGCGGATGCTGGCCTTTGCGCGCAAGCAGGAACTGAAGCCGCAAAGCGTCGACTGCGTGGCGCTGGTGCGGGACATGGCCGATCTGATGAAGACGACGCTGGGCAGCGGGATCGCCATCGAAACCCGCTTTCCCCTGCACCTCAGCGCCGCCCATGCCGATCCGGCCCAGTTGGAACTGGCGCTGCTCAATCTGGCGATGAACGCCCGCGACGCCATGCCCGGCGGCGGACGGATCATCATAGAGGGGGCGGAGACCATCCTGTCGAAGGCGCAGCGCACCGATCTGGAGGGCGGCCATTATGTGCGCCTGTCCGTCATCGACGAGGGGGAGGGCATGGACGCCGCCACGCTGGAAAGGGCGTGCGAACCCTTTTTCACGACGAAGGGCGTCGGCAAGGGCACGGGCCTGGGCCTGTCGATGGTGCACGGCTTTGCCGAACAATGCGGCGGTTCGATGACCATCGTCAGCGAACAGGGCCGGGGCACCATGGTGTCGCTATTACTGCCGATGGCGCCCGCCGGCCGGGTGGAGGAGGCTGTCGACGACATTCCGAACGCCCTGGCATCGGCGGTTGCGGAGCCGCTGGTGATCCTGGCCGTCGACGATGACGATCTGGTGCTGACCAACACCGCCGGCATGCTGGAGGAGTTGGGGCACACCGTGTTCCAGGCGACATCGGGCGCGGACGCGCTGCGCGTTCTGGAGCAGGGCAGCGTCGACCTGGTGATCACCGACTATGCCATGCCGGGCATGACCGGCACGCAGCTTGCCGACGAAATCGACATGAGGACCCCGGGACTGCCGGTTGTCATCATAACGGGCTTTGCCGAACTGCCGCCGAACGTGACCCGGCGGCCACGGCTGGACAAGCCGTTCAAGCAGGCGGAACTGGCGCGCATCGTCACGGCGGCGACGCGGGGCGGTCAGAAACTCATCAGGCTGGCCGCCCATTCGGACGATCTGTGAAGGCGGCTATCCCTAGGGTGTATCGGCATTCAGAAGATGGCGAGCCGAAAATGGTGATTTTCCGTGACCCGGCGCGCAGCCTACTCAAAGTAGGTGAGCACCGGAAGCACGGAAATTGAAGCGAGGCACGTGACTCGCTTCAACCATTTGCAGGCCGTCAGGGCTGAATGTCGATACAGCCTAAGAATGGGAAAGGTCGGGAATGTCCTGCCCCCCTTTCCGCCGGCGCCCATCCGGACGACACGGGTCTCAATCACCCACGATCTTGAGCAGCCGCCGTTCCACCGGCGCGAGTATGCCCTGCAGCTCGGCGCCGCGCTTCAACACATGTCCCGCCTCCCCGATCAACGCCCACATGCCCTGGCGGTGACGTAGGGAAGGCCGCTTTTCGATGCGAAATTCCGGCCGTTCGGCGGATCGGCGGAAGGCGGAGAAGATCGCGGCTTCGCGGCCCAGGTCGATGGCATAGTCGCGCCAATGACCCGCCGCGACCATGCGGCCGTAAAGATCCATGATCCGCTGAAGTTCGAGACGATCGAACCCGGTCTGGCCGACCGGCCCCTTCGCACCCTGGGCCGATTGCGACGGGAACGGGGTCACATTGCTCATCAGGCGCGGCCACGCTCCTTGACCAGGGGGATGTCCTGCGCCGGCGCGCCGCCCCGTTCCGCAACCAGTTCGGCCAGGCGCTTCTGCAACTGGTCGATTTCAAGCTGGAGCAGTTCCAGCTTCTGCCTTTCCGGGTCGACGCAGTCGGAGCATGGCGTGCCATAGGGCAGGAATTCCCGCTGATAGGCGGTCACGTCGACCAGCATGGGCCGCGCCGGAATGCCGACCATGGTCGCCCCTTCCTTCACATCCTTGGTCACGACGGCATTGGCGCCGACGCGGGCGCGGGCGCCGACGCGGACCGGACCCAGAACCTGGGCGCCGGAACCGACGATCACGCCGTCCTCCAGCGTCGGATGGCGCTTGCCGGCGATGCCGTTCGCGGGATCGGTGCCGCCCAGCGTCACATTCTGGTAGAGGGTGACGTCATCCCCGATCTCCGCCGTCTCCCCGATCACGGTGAAGCCATGGTCGATGAAGAAACGCTTGCCGATGCGGGCGCCCGGATGAATGTCGTTGCCGGTCAGGAAACGCGAAAAATGGTTCACGGCGCGGGCCAGGAAATAAAGCCGCGCCCGATAGAGGCGGTGCGCCACCCGATGGAAGGCAAGCGACCACAGGCCCGGATAGAGGAGGATTTCGGCACGCGAACGCGGAGCAGGGTCGCGGGCTTTGACCGAATCCAGATAGGCGATGAGATTGCGCAGCATGGGGCGCCCCTGATGAAACCGACCAGACGGTACATAAGCGCAAAAGGATGAATTTTCCAGATGGCGGGCTATTTCGGCTTCGCCCGATAAAACAGAAAGTTTCTTGGCGGCCCGTGATATACCAATCAAGGCGGTAGACAATCATAACAGGGACCAATGAATGATCGACATCTTTATCGCCCATTTCGGCGAAATCCTGCCTTTCATTCTCATCGGTTTCGGCGCCCAGATGATCGACGGCGCCCTTGGCATGGCCTATGGCGTCATTTCCAGCACGCTGCTCCTGGCGCTCGGCGTGCCGCCCAGCAGGGCGTCGGCCAGCGTCCATGCGGCGGAAACCTTCACCACCGGCGTGTCGGCGATCAGCCATATCATCCATCGCAACGTCGATTGGCGCCTGTTCGCGCGCCTCATCATTCCGGGCGTGATCGGCGGGGTCGCCGGCGCCTATCTGCTGTCCAACGTCGACGGGGCGATGATCAAGCCCTTCGTTCAGGCCTATCTGACGGCGATCGGCGTCTATCTGGTCTGGCGGGGCTTCCATTATCCGCCCCAGGCGCGCAATCCCAAATGGGTCGGCCCGCTGGGCCTGGTCGGCGGCTTCATGGATGCGACCGGCGGCGGCGGCTGGGGGCCGGTGGTGACGTCCAACCTGCTGATCCAGGGGTCCAGCCCCCGGCACACCATCGGCACGGTCAACAGCGTCGAATTCATCCTGACCACCTCCATCAGCATCACCTTCCTGCTGCATCTGGGGTGGGAAACCTTCACCACCTATACGGTGGGCCTGCTGATCGGCGGGGTGATCGCGGCGCCGTTCGGCGCGATGCTGGCCCGGCATGTCTCGCCCCGGACGCTGTTCATCGCCGTGGGATCGATCCTGACGCTGACTTCGCTGTTCGGCGTGGCCAAATGGCTTGGATATATCGGCTAGCACGATTATATTGCGCCTTCCAATCGAGGAAGGCGATCAATGTCGAGCTACATGCCCACGCTCAAGCAGCTACAATATCTTGTGGCGCTGAAGGAGCATGGCCATTTCGGCAAGGCGGCGGATAGCTGTTTCGTGACCCAGTCGACCCTGTCGGCGGGCATTCGCGAACTGGAATCGCTGATCGGCATCACACTGGTGGAACGGACGCGGCGGGTGGTGCGCTTCACGGCGCTGGGCGACCGCATCGTGGAAAAGGCGCATCGGGTGCTGCGCGAAGCCGAAGAACTGGCCGCCATCGCGGAGGCTTCGGGCAAGCCGCTGACCGGCGAATTGCGGATGAGCGTCATTCCCACCATCGCCCCCTTCCTGCTGCCCCGCCTGCTGCCCAAATTGCGGGGCGAGCGGCCCGAATTGAAGCTGTACCTGCGGGAGGAGACGACGCAGGCGGCCATCGAATCCCTGCGGCACGGCAATGTGGATTGCGTGCTGCTCGCCCTGCCCTTCCCGACCGGGGAACTGGACAGCGAATTGCTGTTCCAGGACCGGCTCTATGTCGCCTTTCCCCGCGACGATCCCCGCGATCCGCCCGAATGGATCGCGCCGGAGATGATCGACGAGACCAAGCTGCTGCTGCTGGAGGACGGGCATTGCCTGAAGGACCATGCGCTGGCGGCGTGCAACCGGCCGGAAATCCGGGCGAGCGCGATGATGATGGG
Source organism: Sphingobium sp. HDIP04 (assembly GCF_000445085.1). Lineage (NCBI taxonomy): Bacteria > Pseudomonadati > Pseudomonadota > Alphaproteobacteria > Sphingomonadales > Sphingobiaceae > Sphingobium > Sphingobium sp. HDIP04. Next base: position 7,781 of record NZ_ATDO01000056.1, read on the forward strand.
CACGTCGCTGCATACGCTGGTGCAGATGGTGGACAATGGGCTGGGCATGACGATCATGCCCGAAATGGCGATTGCCAGCGGCCTGCTGGAGCATACGGACATCACGGCCCGCCCCCTGCGGTCGGAACGGGCGCATCGCGACATCGCGCTGGTGTGGCGCAAGAACAGTCCGCGGGAAAAGGAATTCCGGCTATTGGCGGAGCTGCTGCGCGATGCGGCGGATTTGCCGGAGGTCGGTGTCGCGGCTTAGGGGCGTGAGTTGAAAATTAGCGCTTCCAGCCGTCGGCTTTCGCGTCATCCTCGGCGCGGGCCTCGACCCAGGCAGTGCGATCCGCAAAATGCTCCTTCTTCCAGAAGGGCGCCTGCGATTTCAGCCAGTCGATGAGGAAGGCGCAGGCCTCCAGCGCCGCCGCGCGGTGGCGCGAGGCGGTGCCGACGAAGACGATCCGCTCGCCCGGTTCCAGCCGCCCGAAGCGATGGATCACCCTTATCCCAAGCAGGGGCCAGCGCTCGCATGCCTCCGCCACGATGCGGTCGACCTGCGCCGTCGTCATCGCCGGATAATGTTCCAGTTCGAGCGCGATCAGCCCGCCATCCCCCCGGACGATGCCGGTGAAGCTGGCGACGCCGCCGCCGCCGCTGGCCTCCAGCGCGGCGAGTTCGGCCGCCGGATCGAAATCCTCCGCCTGGATGGAGACGCGGCTCATCCCCCCGTGACCGGGGGGAAGATCGCCAGTTCCCGCGCTTCCCCGATGGGGCTGTCCAGCGGCACGAAGCGCTGGTCGAGCGCGGCGCGCAGCTTGTCCGGCTGGCCGAAAGCCTCCGCATAGCCGCCGCCCCGCGCCGCCAGCGCGGCGATCAGCGCGCCGACGGTGGTGCCGGGGGCTGGCCGTTCGATCCGTTCCTCGTCGCGGCCGACGGCTTCGCGGACCCAGGCGAAATAGACGAGGCTCAGCATCACTCAGTCCATATGCCTGATGCCGACGCGCAGATAATCCCAGCCCGTGACCAGGGTGAGGATCGCGGCGGCCCACAGCGTGGCGATGCCGACCAGTTGCACGAAGGGGAATTGCGGCACCGCCCCCGCCAGGATCAGCGCGCCCAGCGCGATCAACTGGAAGGCCGTCTTCCATTTGGCGAGGCGGGATACCGGCACCGACACCTGCAATCCCGCGAGGAATTCGCGCAGGCCCGACACCGCGATCTCGCGCAGCAGGATGATCATCGCGGCGGCGATATGGATGCCCGATATGTCGCGGGTCGCCGCCAGCATCAGGATCACCGCGCCGACCATGATCTTGTCGGCGATGGGATCGAGGAAGATGCCCAGCCTGGACACCGCGCCCTGCGCCCGCGCCAGATAGCCGTCGAAATAGTCGGTGATCCCCATCAGGCAATAAAGCCCGAAGGCCAGCATATAGCCGGTGGTCCAGCGCGCGCCGATCTCCGCCGGCCACAGCAGCGCCACCAGCAGCGGAACGGTCAATATGCGCGAAAGCGTCAGCAAATTGGGCAGCGTCAGCATGGCGGCGGACTGCCACAGTCGGGGCCGGCGCACAAGCGGATGCGCGATATGGAAAGGAAGGGGCCGGCACGGTTTCACGCAGAGGGGTTGTGCTGACCCGTCTTCTGTGGCTAGACCCCGCCACGCTCATCCACAGCGAAGAAGACCCCCTCGCCCATGCAAGCCTCTCTAAGGCTCCTCAACAAGCGACGTTTTCTGCCGCTTTTCATCACTCAGCTCCTCGGCGCCTTCAACGACAATCTGTTCAAGAACGCGATGGTGCTGTTCGTCGTCTATACCGTCTATAATGACGAGAAATCGGAAACATGGTTCAGCGCGCTGGCGACCGGCATCTTCATCCTGCCCTTCTTCCTGATGTCCGCCCTGTCGGGGCAATTGGCCGATCAGCGCGACAAGGCGGCCATCATCCGCATCGTCAAGGCGGCCGAAATCGTCATCATGGCCGTGGGCGCCATCGGGCTGGCGCTGATCTGGAGCGGCATTGCCGTCCATGTCCTTGCCATTCCGCTGCTGCTGGTCGCGCTGTTCGCCATGGGGGTGCATTCGACATTCTTCGGGCCGATCAAATATGCGATCCTGCCCCAGCATCTGCATGACGAGGAAGTGCTGGGCGGAACCGGACTGGTCGAGGCCGGAACCTATATCGCCATCCTCGCAGGGACCATATTGGCCGGGATCATCCCCGTGCAGGCGGCGGCGGCGGGCATCGTCCTGACCGCGGCGGTGGGCTGGCTGGCCGGGCGCGAAGTGCCGCCCGCCCCGTCCCTGCTGGAACGGCAGCCGATCGACTTCCACATCATCCGGTCCTCCATCGCGCTGGTGCGGGGGACGATGCACATCCGGCGGCTGTTCCTGGCCGTCATGGCGATCAGCTTCTTCTGGGCGGTGGGCACGGTGCTGTTCATCCAGTTCCCGCCGCTGGTCAAGAATGTGCTGAGCGCCGATAAGTCGGTCGCCAGCCTGTTCCTGGGCATTTTTTCCATCGGCATCGCCATCGGATCGGTCGCGATCAACCGGCTGCTGTGCGGCCATGTGTCGGCCAAATATGCACCCGCGTCCGTGATCGGCATGGGGATCAGCATCGTCGCCTTCCATATCGTGTGCGACCTCTGGATGGCGGGGTCGGACGGGAAGATGCTCTCGCTGGCGGGATTCCTCTACCACCCGCTGGCAATCCCGTTGTCGCTCTGCCTGCTTTGCGTGGCGACCTTCGGGGGGATGTTCGTAGTGCCGCTCTACGCCTTCCTCACCACCACGGTCGAGAAATGCGAGGCGGCGCGGACGGTCGCGGCGAACAATATCGTCAATTCAGGCGCGATGGTGATCGGGTCGCTGCTGACCATCAGCCTCAGCATCGCGGGCCTGTCGGTGGTGAACCAGTTGCTGCTGGTGGCGGCGCTGTGCCTGCCCTGCGCGTGGATCGCATGGACGCTGCACAAGGCCTGCGATTGACGCAATGAAGTAGATTAAAAGATAAAGCTGTAGAAGGCCGTGAAGAAGGCGCCGAAGCTCAGCATGAACAGTTTCCAGTCATTGTCGTCGGAAACCGGCGGGCGCTCGCGCGCGGCGGGGGCCGGTTCGACGATGCGCAGGACATGGCGCGGCAGCCGCTGGCGGAATGGATGGCGCGCCGACTCGCTCGTCAGGACTAGAGGTCTGCTTCTCATGACGCACAGGTTAAGAGATTCTTTACCTTTTGGAATATCGCGGTTTACGGTTAACCCCCGATTGTCCCGCGACGGGACATGCTTGACCGTGTCAGGCAAATAACACAGCATGTCCGAAGCGATGACCGATCCCCTGCCGAATCCGGAGCCTGAAACCCTGCCGCCCCGCGCCTTCGGCGCCGGTCCGCCCAGCGCCTTCGCGCCGCCCCGGCCCTGGAAGCGGCGAATGCAGATCGCCGGATGGGTGGTCGCGGCGTTGCTGGCGCTGTTGATGATCCTGATCGCCTGGCTGGCGGTGACGGCGCCCCTGTCCCGCTCGCTGAAGCCCATCGCGCCGCCCAGCATCAGCCTGATGTCGGCGGACAGCCATCTGATCGCCCGGCGCGGCGCGATCATCGACCGGCCCGTGACCGTCGCGGCGCTGCCCGAACATGTGCCGCAGGCCTTCATGGCGATAGAGGATCGGCGGTTCCGCAGCCATTGGGGCGTCGACCCGCGCGGCATAGCGCGGGCGGCCTGGCATAATCTCTGGTCCAGTGGATCGTCGCAGGGCGGCAGCACGATCACGCAGCAGCTTGCCAAGGGCGTGTTCCTGTCCGCCGACCGCACCTTCGGCCGCAAGGCGCGGGAGGCGCTGATCGCCTTCTGGCTGGAGGCGTGGCTGACCAAGGACCAGATCATGGAGAGATACCTCTCCAACGTCTATTTCGGCGACAATGTCTATGGGCTGAGGGCAGCGTCCCTCCATTATTTCAACCGCCAGCCGGAGCGGCTGACCATCCCGCAGGCGGCGATGCTGGCCGGGCTGCTGAAAGCGCCCTCGCGGCTGGCGCCGACCGCCAATCTGAAGGGCGCGCAGGAACGGGCCGCGCTGGTGACGCAGGCGATGGTCGAAGCGGGCTATATCAGCAAGGCGCAGCGCAACGCCCTGTCCCCCGCCCGGCTCAACGTGCATGAAACGCCCGATCCGACCAGCGGCACCTATTTCGCCGACTGGGTGCTGCCCCAGGCCCGCGACCGGGCGGGCGCGGTCTATGGCGCGCAGAATGTGACGACCACGCTCGACTGGCGCATCCAGCGGCTGGCGGAGGCGGCCATCCGCCGCGCTCCGCTGGGCAAGGCGCAGGCGGCGCTGGTCGCGATGAAGCCCGACGGCAGCGTGGTCGCCATGGTCGGCGGCAAAAATTATCGCGAAAGCGCCTTCAACCGGGCGGTGCAGGCAAAGCGACAGCCGGGATCGACCTTCAAGCTGTTCGTCTATCTGGCCGCCTTCCGCGCCGGGATGACGCCCGACGATTTCATCGAGGACACGCCGATCACCACCGGCACCTACCGCCCGGCCAATCATGGCGGCAAATATCGCGGCAGGATCACCCTGCGGCAGGCCTTCGCGGCGTCGAGCAATGTCGCGGCGGTGCGGCTGACGCAGAAGGTGGGCGTCGACAATGTGATCAAGGTGGCCCGCGACCTGGGGGTCACCGCGCCGCTGACCGAGGATCTGAGCCTGGCGCTGGGCACCTCGGAAATCCCGCTGGTGGAGTTGACGGAGGCCTATGCGGCTGTGGCGGCGGGCACCTATCCGGTGCTGGCCCATGGCCTGCCGCCGGAGGAAGAGGGCTGGTTCGACCGGCTGATGAGCCGCCGAAAGCGTTTCAGCGACGACCATCTGGAGATGATCCGCGACCTGCTGTCCTCCGCCGCCAATCGCGGCACGGGCAGCGCGGCGGCGCTGCGCACCAGCACCTTCGGCAAGACGGGCACGACGCAGGATAGCCGGGACGCGATCTTCGTCGGCTATGCGGGCGGGCTGGTGACGGCGGTGTGGATCGGCAACGACGACAACAGCCCCCTGCCCGGCGGCGCGGCGGGCGGCGGCGTGCCTGCCCGCATCTGGCGCAACTTCATGGCAGGCGCGATCAACGAGCCGGTCGAGGATGCGCCAGAGGACACGAAGGACAGCGACCTGGTCAACGCCATCGCCAATGTCGCGACCGACGCGGGCCTGGGCAATATGAGCGTGGGCCTGGATACGCAGGGCGTGACGGTGAATATCGGGGGCGGCCAGATCCGCCTGCCCATCGACCAGCCGCAGGGGCCGCCGCCCGGCGCG
>NZ_ATDO01000057.1:0-65243 GCF_000445085.1 Sphingobium sp. HDIP04
GGGGATCAGAAGCCCTGATGGCGGTGGAGGGATTGCGTGCTCCTGCGAAGGCAGGAGCCCAGTTCGGGCGGTTGAACTAGGCTCCTGCCTTCGCAGGAGCACGTCGCGCTTCCACGCCACTTCTCCCAAAAAACGTCCGCAAATCCATCCGCCCTTCCTCATGAACGCTTCCTGCCCTACATGGGCGGGATGAGCGCCCCCCTCTACAATAAGGACATCTTGCGGCTGGCCGCGAACATTCCCCATCACAAGCGACTGTCGGACCCGCAGGCGAGCGTGGAGAAGCGTTCGCCCACCTGCGGGTCGCGGGTGACGGCGGACGTCAGGATGGACGCCGGGCGGGTCGCTGAGATCGGGCTGGACGTGAAGGCCTGCGCCCTGGGCCAGGCATCGGCTTCGCTGATGGCGGCGTGGGCCGTCGGCCTGACCGCCGATGAGCTGGCCGATGCGCGGGACCGGCTGACCGCCTATCTGGCGGGGGAAAGCGACGATCTGGATTTCTGGCCCGGACTGGCGGTGCTGGCCCCGGCGCGGGGCTATCCGGCGCGCCATGCCTCGATCAGGCTGGGCTTCGAGGCCGTGGCCGAAGCTGCCCGCATGGCCGACGCCTGATGCAGGGACAACCGATGCAGGGACAGGCCGCGCAGGTCGCCGCTTCGCCGGTTTCCGCGACCGACATGCTGCTGTCCGAAGGCGTGGTCCTGCTGGGTGCGGCGGTGCTGTTCGTCATGCTGTTCCGTCGCCTTGGGCTGGGCGCGGTGCTGGGCTATCTGGTCGCGGGCGCGCTGGTCGGGCCGCAGGGATTGAGGCTGGTCGGCGGGGCGGAATCGAAGCTCGCCATAGCCGAAATCGGCATCGTCCTGCTGCTGTTCCTGGTGGGCCTCGAACTGCATCCCGCGCGGCTGTGGCGGCTGAAACGCGACATTTTCGCGCTCGGCATGGCGCAGGTGGTGCTGTGCGGATGCGCCCTCGCCGCGATCATCTTCTACACCACCGGCTTCACTTGGGGCGCGGCGATTGCCTTGGGGCTGCCCCTGGCGCTGTCCTCCACCGCTCAGGTGCTGCCCGGCCTCAAGAGCAGCGGCCGGATCAATTCGCCCTTCGGCGAAAAGGTGTTCTCGATCCTGCTGTTCCAGGATCTGTCCATCGTCCCGCTGATCACCATCGTCGCGGCCCTCTCCCGCAACCCGGCCGATGTGGGCGGGCCGCCGGGATGGCTGATGGCGGGCTATACGGTGGCCGCCATCGCCGGGCTGGTCCTAGCGGGCCGCTTCGTGCTGCGGCCCCTGCTCCATCTGGTCGGGCGGCTGGGCGAGCGGGAATTGTTCGTCGTCGTCGGGCTGTTCACCGTGCTGGCGGCGGCGGCTTTGATGCACGCGCTGCACCTTTCAACCGCGCTGGGCGCCTTCATCGCGGGCGTGATGCTGGCCGATTCGCCCTACCGGCATGAGATAGAGGCGGATGTCGAACCCTTCCGGTCCATCCTGCTCGGCCTCTTCTTCCTGGCGGTCGGCATGGTGCTGGACCTGCATGCGGTGGCGGCCAACCCCCTGTTCGTCATCGGCATGGCGGCGATATTGGTGCTGACAAAGGCGGCGCTCATCACCGGCCTTGCCCGGCTGTTCGGCATGGAGTGGAACCAGGCCATCGGTTCCGGCCTGCTGCTGAGCCAGGGCGGCGAATTCGGCTTCGTGCTGTTCGCGCAAGCGCAGAACGCCCTGCTGATCGCGCCCCAGGCGGCCAGCCTGTTCAGCGCCATCGTCACCTTCTCCATGGCGACGACGCCCTTCCTGATGCTGTTCGCCCGCAGGCTGGAATTCGCCAAGCCCAGGACGGGACTGGATCTGCCCCGGCCCGAAGACGCGCCGCGCGGCACGGCGATCATCGTTGGCTATGGCCGGTTCGGCCAGACCGTCGCGCAGATGCTGATGGGCCATGGCTTCGGCGTCGTGCTGATCGACAAGAAGCCTTCGCAGATCGAGGTTTCCAGCCAGTTCGACATGAAAGTCTATTATGGCGACGGCACGCGGATCGACCTGCTGCGCCGTTCGGGGGCGGAGGAGGCGCGGCTGATCGCCTTCTGCATCGACGATCCCTCGCTCGATGCGCGGGTGCTGGAGCCGATTGCCGAGGCTTTCCCGCAGGCGGCACTGGTGGTGCGCGCCTTCGACCGGCGGCAATTGCTGGCGTTCAAGGACATGGACCTGGCGGGCATCGTGCGCGAAGTGTTCGAATCCGCGATTCTCATGGGCGTGCAGGCGATGGAGGCGCTGGGCGTCCCGCCGGAAGAGGTCGAGGAGGTCGAGCGCCAATATCGCCGGAATGACGAGCAGCGCATGGCCCTTCAGATCGAGCATGGCGATTTCATGGCGGCCAAGGAATTGATGTACCGGCCCGGCCGGCGCATGCGCCTGGTGGCGAGGGGCGAAGGAGAGGATCAGGCATGATCGCGGTTCTGGCGGCATTGTCGGCGGCTCTGGCTATTGCGGCGGGCGCCTTCGGCGCGCATGGCGTGGCCAGCCCCCAGGCGGCGGAATGGCTGCGCACGGGCGGGCTTTATCAGCTTATCCATGCGGTGGGCGCGCTGGCCATCATGGGGGTGGCGCGGGGACCGGCGGCGCTGCACCTGGGCGGGGCGGCGATCTTCGCCTTCACCCTTTACGCCATGGCTCTGGGCGCGCCCAAATGGCTGGGCGCGGTGACGCCCGTCGGCGGGACGCTGATGATCGCGGGCTGGATATGGGCGGCCTGGATCTACTGGAGGGGGTGACGGATCGCGACCGCCACTTGCCCCCGCACCAACCCAGGCTTAGATTGAACCCATGGCCGACCATCATCATCACGACCATTACGAACCGTCGAGCGACAGCCTCGCGGATGCCGCCCGCGCCACGCTGGAGGCGAGCCACGAACAATGGACGCCGATGCGCGCCGCCATTTTCGATGCCCTGGCGGCGGAGGCAACCCCTGCATCGGCCTATGACATCGCCGACAGCGTGTCGAAAGCGCGCGGCAAGCGGGTGGCGCCCAACAGCGTCTATCGCATCCTCGACCTGTTCGTGAACAACAACATCGCGATGCGGGTGGAAAGCGCCAACGCCTATATCGCCAATGTCCATCCCGGCTGTCATCACGACTGCATCTTCCTGGTGTGCAGGAACTGCAAGCAGGCGACGCATGTCGACGACGACAAGGTGACGGACAAGGTCCGCGCAGTGGCGCGGGCCGAGGGTTTTCAGCCGGATCGCCCCGTGATCGAGATATTGGGCATCTGCGCCAAGTGCGCCGCGTGAGGGAGTTGCGCATCGGCCCGGAACGGCCTAGCGCCTTGGGGAGTCTATGTCCTTGATGAACGATCGCCCCTCCACGCCGCTGCTCGACCAGGTCGTCTGGCCCGCGGACCTGCGCAAGCTGCAACCCGACCGGCTTCGGCAACTGGCCGACGAACTGCGGCAGGAAGTGATTTCCGCCGTCGGCGTGACCGGCGGCCATCTGGGGTCCGGGCTGGGCGTGGTGGAGCTGACCACGGCGATCCATTATGTGTTCGACACGCCCAACGACAAGCTGGTCTGGGATGTCGGCCACCAATGCTATCCGCACAAGATATTGACCGGGCGGCGGGACCGCATCCGCACCTTGCGCCAGGGCGGCGGCCTCAGCGGCTTCACCAAGCGGGCGGAGAGCGAGTACGACCCCTTCGGCGCGGCGCATAGCTCGACCTCGATCAGCGCGGCGCTGGGCTTTGCCGTGGCGAACAGGATGCAGGGCAAGCCTGGCAAGGGCATCGCCGTCATCGGCGACGGCTCCATGTCGGCGGGCATGGCCTATGAGGCGATGAACAATGCGCGGGAGGCCGGAAATCGGCTGATCGTCATCCTGAACGACAATGACATGTCCATCGCTCCTCCGGTCGGCGGGCTGTCCGCCTATCTGGCGCGGCTGGTGTCGAGCCGGGAGTTCCTCGGCCTGCGCGACCTTGCCAAGCGGCTGGCGCGGCGGCTGCCCCGCCCGCTGCACAATGCGGCGCGCAAGACCGACGAATTCGCGCGCGGCATGGCGATGGGCGGGACTTTGTTCGAGGAACTGGGCTTCTACTATGTCGGGCCGATCGACGGGCATAATCTGGACCAGTTGATCCCGGTGCTGGAAAATGTGCGCGACGCGGCGGAGGGGCCGTGCCTGGTCCATGTCGTGACGCAGAAGGGCAAGGGCTATGCCCCGGCCGAGGCGGCGGCGGACAAATATCATGGCGTGCAGAAGTTCGACGTCATCACCGGCGCGCAGGCGAAGGCGCCTCCGGGGCCGCCCAGCTATACCGGCGTGTTCGCCAAGGCACTGATCGCGGAGGCGGAGCGCGACCCCGCCATATGCGCGATCACCGCCGCCATGCCTTCGGGCACGGGACTGGACAAGTTCGGCGCGGCCTTCCCCGACCGGACCTTCGACGTCGGCATTGCCGAGCAGCATGCCGTGACCTTCGCGGCGGGGCTGGCGGCGCAGGGGATGCGGCCCTTCTGCGCCATCTATTCGACCTTCCTGCAACGCGCCTACGACCAGGTCGTGCATGACGTGGCGATCCAGAATCTGCCGGTGCGCTTCGCCATCGACCGCGCCGGTCTGGTGGGGGCGGACGGTTCGACCCATGCGGGCAGCTTCGACGTGACCTATCTTGCCAGCCTGCCGAATTTCGTCGTCATGGCGGCAGCGGACGAGGCGGAACTGGTCCATATGGTCCACACCTGCGCCGTGCATGACGATGGGCCGATCGCGGTGCGCTACCCGCGCGGCAACGGCACGGGCATCGCCCTGCCCGCAACGCCGGAAAGGCTGGAAATCGGCAAGGGCAGGATCGTGCGGGAGGGGCGGCAGGTCGCGATCCTGTCGCTCGGAACCCGGCTGGAGGAGGCGCTGAAGGCCGCGGAGACGCTGGAGGCGAAGGGGCTGTCCACGACGGTGGCGGACCTGCGCTTTGCCAAGCCGCTGGACGAAGCGCTGATCCGCAGGCTGCTGACGACCCATGAAGTCGCCGTCACCATCGAGGAAGGTGCCGTCGGCGGCCTGGGCGCGCATGTGCTGACGATGGCGAGCGACCAGGGATTGATCGACAATGGCCTGAAGCTGCGGACCATGCGCCTGCCCGACATCTTTCAGGATCAGGACAAGCCGGAAAAGCAATATGCCGACGCCCGTCTGGATGCGGGAGCCATTGTCGACACGGTGCTGACGGCGCTCCGCCATAACAGCGCCGGCATCGGGACCGAAGCGCGGGCCTGATCAGCAACCAAAAGGTTGCATGATACGGGTCATGAGTGCATATAGGCAAGCTGGAGGTTGCCTATATGCCTGATTCCATCATCAAGACCATCGAGATCGCCGCACCTGTCGAGAAGGTTTGGGACGCCCTGATCGATCATGAGAAGTTCGGGAGCTGGTTCCGCGTGGCGCTGGATCAACCCTTTGCCGTGGGCCAGGCCTCGACCGGGCATATGACGTATCCGGGCTACGAGGATTATCGCTGGGAAGCGCGGGTCGTGGCGATCGAGCCGATGACGCGCTTCGCCTATGAATGGCCCGCGACCGGGGGCGACAAAGCGTTGATGGAGAGCGGCGTGGCCGTGCCGGAATGGACGCTGGTGGAGTTTCTGCTGGAGCCGGTGGAAAGCGGCACGCGGCTGACGGTCACGGAAAGCGGGTTCGACAAGGTGCCGGAAGCCCGGCGGAGCAACGTCATGCGGGACAATGACGGCGGCTGGGCGGAACAGGTGAAAAATATCCGCGACTATGCCGAGCGTTGAGCCTTCCCCTGCCCGCCTGTTCGCGGCCCTGGGCGACGCGACGCGGCTGGGCATGATCGGGCGGCTTTCCGATGGCGGAGAACGATCGATCGGTCAGTTGGGCGACGGATTGCCGATCAGCCGCCAGGCGGTGGCCAAGCATCTGGACGTGCTGCTGGGCGCCGGGCTGGTCACGCGGACCAGGTCTGGGCGGGAGGCGCTGTTCCGTCTGCGTCCCGAGGGCGTGGCTGAGGCCAGGGACTGGCTTGCCAAGGTGAATGGCCAGTGGGACGGGACTTTGGGCCGGCTCAGGGATTTCGTCGAGAGCCAGCCCTGAGTTCCGGTTTTTCCGATTATTGCGGGGTGGCGGCGCGAGCGTCCTGGCCGTCGCCTTCCGGGGCGGCGATGATGTCGCGGGTGGTGGCGCCCTTGTCGACCACTTCGGTCGCCGGATCGCCGACGGAGGAACGGATGCCCGCGGCCGCATTGGCGCGGCCGGCGGCGCTCAGCGTGGCGCTTTCGCCGGGGCTGCGGGCGGCGGGACCGCCGAACATGGCCTCCATCGCGGCCTTGCTCGAATCGACGGACGCGGCGGCAGGCGTGCCGGGCGCGGGCGGAACCAGCGCGAAGTCGGGCGGGATCACGAGCGGAGCCTGGCGCGAAACGGCAAATTCGTCGGGACGCGAACGGTTGAAGAGGCCGCCGCCGCCGCCGCAGGCGGACAGCATCGAAATCAGGCCAGCGGCGAGGATCAGTTTACGCATCAGTTCAGTGACTCCGTCTTTGCGCCCTTCTCGCGCAGCAGAAGCGCCCGCGCAAGCAGGATCAGCACGCCGAAAGTGATGGCCGCATCGGCCAGGTTGAAAATCAGGAAAGGCCGCCATTCGCCGAAATGCAGGTCGGCATAGTCGACCACATAGCCCAGCCGCACGCGGTCGATGATGTTGCCGACCGCGCCGCCCAGGACGAGGCCGAGCGCCGCCACATCCTGCCGCGCCTTTTCGCGCCACATCCAGACGCCCACGAAGGCCGCGATCACCATGGTCATGCCGACCAGCAGCCAGCGCATCACGTCGGTTTCCGCGTGGAAGAAACCCATGGAGACGCCGCGATTTTCCAGCCAGCGCAGGCGAAAGATCGGCAGGATTTCAATGCCCTCGTCCATCCGGCTTTTCAGCGCGAGCGGATAGGTGACGGTATATTTGACGAGCTGGTCTAGCGCGAGCGTGACAATCGCGACGATCAGGCCCAGGGGGCGGTGGTTGACGGGATTTGGCATCAATGACTGCTCAACCTGCGAAATTTAGCGCACCGTGCTCCTGCGAAGGCAGGAGTCCAGTTCGGACCTCTGGACTGGGCTCCTGCCTTCGCAGGAGCACCTACCGCTTGGCAAGAGTTTATGCGCCCAGCACCTCTTCGCAGCGGTCGCAGAGGGCGCCGTCTTCCTCGACCTCAGGAAGCAGGCGCCAGCAGCGGCCGCATTTGTGCCACTCGCTGGGCTTGACCGTGATGCCTTCAATGCCTTGCTCAAACGCCACGTTCGCAACGATGAAATATTCGGACAAGTCCTGTTCAGAAACACTGCGAATGTCGTTCAAAATAGCTGCTAAATCGGAAATACAGACATCGGCTTCCAGACTGGAACGGATGATCTTTTCGCGGCGGAGGGGTTCGATGGCCTCGTTGACCTGATTCCGCTGGTTGCGAATTTCAGCCCATTTGCCGTCGAGGCTTTGGCTCAGCCAAGCGGCATCAACTTCCGGCCATTCCAGGAAATGGACGCTTTCCTGGGGGTTTGGATAGCGGCTTTGCCACACTTCCTCAGCGGTGAAGGGGATGATCGGCGCGGCGTAGCGGACCAGCGCGTGGAACAAGGTGTCGAGCACCGTGCGATAGGCGCGGCGCTTGGGGTCGGCCTTCGCGTCGCAATAGAGGCAGTCCTTGCGGATGTCGAAGAAGAAGGCCGACAGGTCGCTGTTGACGAAGTCGAACAGGGCGCGGGTGTAGCGGCTGAATTCAAGCCAATTCTCACTGCCCGCCGCCTTGTCGACCACGCTGCGCAGGTCGGCGTCGAGCCTGGCGAGCAGGTGGAGCATGTAGCGCTCCAGTTCCGGCATTTCCGCGACGGGCAGCTTCTCTTCTTCGGAAAAGTCGGAAAGAGCGCCAAGCAAGTATCGGAAACTGTTGCGAAGTTTGCGATAGGCGTCGGACGATCCGGCCAGCACTTCCTTGCCGATGCGGACGTCGTCGAAATAATCGGTGCTGGCGACCCAGACGCGCAAGATGTCGGAGCCGCTTTCGGCGATGACCTTCAGCGGGTCGACCACATTGCCCAGGCTCTTCGACATTTTGCGGCCTTGCCCGTCCAGCGCGAAGCCGTGGGTGAGGACCGCGCCATAAGGGGCGCGGCCGCGGGTGCCGCTGCTTTCGAGCAGGGAGGACTGGAACCAGCCGCGATGCTGGTCGGATCCTTCGAGATAGAGGTCGGCGCGGGCGTCGGGACCGTAACGGCCTTCCACCACGAAGCTGTGGGTGGAGCCGCTGTCGAACCAGACGTCGAGAATGTCGTTCACCACCTCATAGTCGGCGAGGTCGTAATCGGGGCCGAGCAGCGCCTGATGGTCTGCGCCGAACCATGCGTCGGCGCCAGCGCCCTTGAACGCTTCGATGATGCGGGCATTGACTGATTTATCAACCAGATATTCGCCCGTCTTGCGATGGACATAGAGGGCAATGGGGACGCCCCAGGCGCGCTGGCGGGAGATCACCCAGTCGGGGCGGCCTTCCACCATCGAGCGGATGCGGTTGATCGAGCGTTCGGGCACCCAGCGGGTCTGTTCGATGGAATTGAGGGCCAGGTCGCGCAGGGTGGCTCCGTTGTCGCCCTCACCCTTCCCACTCGCTTGCGCGAGCGGGCCCCTTCCCTCTCCCACAAGGGGAGAGGGATTCTGGTCCATCGGGATGAACCATTGGGGGGTGCAGCGGAAGATGATCTTCGCCTTGGAGCGCCAGCTATGGGGGTAGCTGTGCCTGAAGTCGTCGGAGGCCGCCAGAAGCCCGCCCGCTTCGCGCAGATCGGTGCAGATCGGGCCGTCCTTGCTGACGAATTTCGGGTTGATGACGCTGCCCTGGCCGCCGAGCCAGAGCCAGTCCTCGCGATATTTGCCGTCATTTTCGACGGCGAAGGCCGGGTTGATGCCGTTCGCCTTGCAGAGCGCGAAGTCGTCCTCGCCATGGTCGGGGGCCATGTGGACAAGGCCGGTGCCCGCGTCGGTGGTGACGAAGTCGCCCGCGAGGAACGGGCGGGGCTTGGCGAAGAAGCCGCCGAGATGGTGCATCGGGTGGCGGGCGATGGCTCCGGCAAGTTGGGAGCCTTTGCCGCGCCAGAGGATTTTTGCTTCGGGCGTTGCGGCGGAGGTGGCGTCCGGAGATGGATTCCCGCCTTCGCGGGAATGACGGAGGAGGACGGAGGGGACGAGGGCTTCGGCCAGCAGGAGTTTGCGGCCGTTGCTTTCCACGAGGACATAATCGACTTCCGGGCCGTAGGCGAGCGCCTGATTGACCGGGATCGTCCACGGCGTCGTCGTCCAGATCACCGCATGGGCGCCGACCAGTTCCGGCGCGTTCGGCGCTTCGACGATCTCGAACGCCACGTCGATCTGGGTCGAGACGATGTCCTCATATTCCACTTCCGCCTCGGCCAGCGCGGTCTTTTCGACCGGGGACCACATGACGGGCTTCGCGCCGCGATAGAGCTGGCCGCTTTCCGCGAATTTCAGCAGTTCGCCCGCGATGGTCGCCTCCGCGTCGAACTTCATGGTGAGATAGGGATCGTCCCAGTCGCCCATGACGCCAAGGCGCTTGAACTGTTCCTTCTGCACGCCGACCCACTTGTCGGCATAGGCGCGGCATTCGGCGCGGAATTCCTGGGCCGGAACCTCGTCCTTGTTCTGCTTCTTCTTGCGATATTCCTCCTCGATCTTCCATTCGATGGGGAGGCCGTGGCAGTCCCAGCCGGGGACATAGGGGGCGTCCTTGCCGAGCAGGGACTGGCTGCGGACGATGATGTCCTTCAGCACCTTGTTCATCGCATGGCCCATATGGATGTCGCCATTGGCGTAGGGCGGGCCGTCGTGCAGGATGAAGCGTTCCCGGCCCTTCCGCCGTTCGCGCAGCTTGCCGTAGAGGTCCATCGCTTCCCACTGCGCGAGGATCGCCGGTTCCTTCTGCGCGAGGCCCGCCTTCATCGGGAAGTCGGTGACGGGGAGGAAGACGGTGGCTTTATAGTCGGGTGCGTCGGTCATGGGTATCCAGAACAACCAAAAATCCGTCGCCCTGCGCTTGTCAAAGGGCCGATCTTCCTTTCGAAAGAAAAGAAAGGGGCTTCGACAGGCTCAGCCCGAACGGGTGAGAAAAACGTGCCGGTCCCCTACGCGAGGTGGGGCGTTCCCGCAAGGATTTGCCGCGCATCGTCGCAATCCCTGGCGATGGCGGCCATCAGGGCGTCGAGGCCGTCCAGCTTCGCTTCGGGGCGGAGATAGTGGATCAACTGCACCTCTATCCGCTGGTCGTAGAGGCTTTCGGAAAAGTCGAAGAAATGCGGTTCCAGCAATTCCTTGGGCGGGTCGATGCTGGGGCGGACGCCCAGATTGGCGGCGCCGTCCAGCACCCGGCCGTCGGGCAGCAGGGCGCGCACGGCATAAATGCCGTAGGCCGGGCGCAGATAATGGCCCATGTCGATATTGGCGGTGGGGAAGCCGATGGTGCGGCCCAGCTTGTCGCCATGCTGGACCACCCCCTCTATGGTGAAGGGGCGGGTCAGCAGGCGGGTGGCGGTTTCGCAATCGCCGGATTTGAGCGCCTGGCGGATGCGGGTGGAGGAGATGATTTCCCCATCCTGTCCGGTGATGGGGGCCACGGCCTGCGCCGTCAGGCCCAGGGGCGCGCCGAGTTCCGCCAGGGTGGCGATGGAACCGGCGCGGTCGCGGCCGAAGGTGAAATCCTCCCCCGTGACGACTCCGGCGACGCCCCATCGGGCGAGCAGGTCGACGAAGGCCTGCGGGTCGAGCGCGGCCAGTTCGCGGGTGAAATCGAACACCAGCATCGCGTCGGCCCCCGCCCTGGCGAACAGGCGTTCGCGCTGGTCGAGCGTGGTCAGGCGGAACCAGGGCGTGTCCGGGCGGAACAGCCGCATCGGGTGCGGATCGAAAGTCGCGACGATGGCGGGGCGGCCCTGGGCGCGGGCAAGCGCGACGGCGCGGCGAACCACGGCCTGGTGCCCGGCGTGAAATCCGTCGAAATTCCCCAGCGCCATGATGCCGCCGCGCAGATGGGCGGGCATCGGGGCGCTGCTGTGCAGCCGCTCCATGAGGGGCGCTATAGGGGCGCGTCCGGCCGCTGGCAATGCGCGGCGGAGCGGCGGAGGGTGACGAAGCTGTAGGCGGGGTGGCCGTCCTGCGCTGGATGGTCCTGGCGGGCGACCTCCTGCCAGTCGGCGGGGTCGGGATAGGGGATGTGGGTGTCGCCTTCCGCGTCGACATGGACTTCGGTGAGTTCGATGCGGTGCGCGAGGGGGAGAAAGAGTTTCGTGATCTCCGCGCCGCCGATGACGGCGATGGTGGGCGCGGCGGCCCTTGCGATGGCGGCCTCCACCGTTGCGACGGGTTCGGCGCCCTCCCCTGCCCATGTGGCGTCGCGGGTGAGGACGATGTGGCGGCGGCCGGGGAGCAGGCCGGGCAGGCTGTCGAAGGTCTTGCGGCCCATGACCATCGGGTGGCCCAGGGTGAGCGCCTTGAAATGTTTGAGGTCGGCGGGGAGGCGCCAGGGCAGGTCGCCGTCCTTGCCGATCACGCCATTGTCGGCGCGGGCGAGGATGATGAGGATTTCGGGGGTGTCGGTCATAGGGTTCGGGCCGAAATATTATCGTTCATGACGCCTGTCCTCCACTCGCCCTGGGAATTTACTTCCTTTGAAGAAAGAAAAGGGCTTCGACAGGCTCAGCCCGAACGGAGGTGAGGTGGTGGCCTGTTCCGATCACAGAGTCAGGCGCGTCACATGGCCCATCTTGCGGCCGGGGCGGGCTTCGTGCTTGCCGTAGAGGTGGAGGTGGTTGGCCGGGTCGGACAGGATTTGCAGCCAGTCATTGGCCTGTTCGCCGATCAGGTTGCGCATCTCCACCTTCGCGGCGGCGAGGCCGGTGTCGCCCAGCGGCAGGCCGCAAATGGCGCGGACATGGTTTTCGAACTGGCTGGTGAGTGCGCCCTCGATGGTCCAGTGGCCGCTATTGTGGACGCGGGGGGCCATTTCGTTGAAGACCGGGCCGTCGGCGCTGGCGAAGAATTCCAGCGTCAGGACGCCGACATAGTCGAGCGCGTCGGCGACCTTCGACGCGAGGGCGCGGGCTTCGGGGAGTTGGCTTTCGACGAGCCATCCGGCGGGGACGGTGGAGGTGTCGAGGATGCCGTCCGTGTGGACATTGGCGGCGGAGTCCCAGAAGCGGATCTGGCCGTCCGCGCCGCGCACGAGGATGACGGAAAATTCCTGCGCGAAGGTGACGAAGCCTTCCAATATGGCGCTCTGGCGGCCGATGGCGTTCCATGCGCCGACCGCGTCGCCGGGTTCGGAAAGGCGCGCCTGCCCCTTGCCGTCATAGCCCATGCGGTTGGTTTTCAGGACCGCCCTGCTGCCGATCCGGTCGAGGGCTTCTTCCAGATCGTCCAGGCTTTCGACCGGGGCGAAGGGCGCGGTCAGGCCGCCCAGGTCGCAGACGAAGCGCTTTTCGGCGAGGCGGTCCTGCGCGACGCGCAGGGCCTGCGCGCCGGGGCGGACGAGGCCGTGGGTGGCGAGCACTTCGACCGCCGAGGGATCGATATTCTCGAATTCATAGGTGACGACCTCCACGCTGTCGGCGAACGCCGCGAGGGCTTCGGCGTCCTCATAGGCGCCCTGCGTCCAGCGGGGGGAGACGTCGGCGGCAGGGCCGCTCGATTCCGGGGCGTAGATGTGGGTGCGATAGCCAAGCTGCGCGGCGGCGATGGCGATCATGCGGCCAAGCTGACCGCCGCCTAATATGCCGATGGTGGAGCCGGGCGGGATCGTCGTCATCTTATTCCGGGGTTTCCGCTACGTCGTTGGTCTGCTTTTCGCGCCAGGCGTCGAGGCGTGCGGCAAGCGCTTCGTCGGTGGTGGCGAGGATGGAGGCGGCGAAGAGCGCCGCGTTGATCGCGCCGGGCTTGCCGATGGCGAGCGTGCCGACGGGGATGCCGCCGGGCATCTGGACGATGGAGAGGAGGCTGTCCATGCCCTTCAGCGCCTTGGATTCGACGGGGACGCCCAGGACCGGCAGGCGGGTCATGGAGGCGGCCATGCCGGGAAGGTGCGCGGCGCCGCCCGCGCCCGCGATGATGACCTTCAGGCCGCGGCCGACCGCGCTGGTGGCATAGTCGTAGAGGCGCTGGGGCGTGCGGTGGGCGGAGACGACCTTGCATTCATGGGCGACGCCGAGAGCCTCCAGCGTTTCGGATGCGTGGCGCATCGTTTCCCAGTCGGATCGGCTGCCCATGATGATGCCGACTTTCGCGGCTTCGACTGCCCCGGTCATTTCGCTGCGCACTTTCCCTGATCATGCGGAAAGCAAAGCCCCTTAGCGGGAGGTTGGCGGAGGGGCAATGCGGGAATTGCGGCTTTCCGTTTCTATTCCGTGCTCCTGCGAAGGCAGGAGCCCAGTTCAGACGGAAGGACTGGGCTCCTGCCTTCGCAGGAGCACATCGGATTTCAGCGTTCCGACAGGTAGTAGCGATCCTTGGCCGTCAGGTCGTCGGCAAGGTCATAGACGATCGGCTGGCCGGTCGGAATTTCCAGTTCGGTGATCTCGTCGTCCGGGATGTTGGAGAGGTGCTTCACCAGCGCGCGGAGCGAGTTGCCGTGGGCGGAGATGACGACGCGCTTGCCTGCCTTCAGGTCGGGGGCGATGCGTTCCTCCCAATAGGGCAGGACGCGGGCGATGGTGTCCTTCAGCGATTCCGTCGAGGGGATGGGAATGCCCGCATAACGGCGGTCCTTCGACAGGTCGAACTCGCTGCCCGGCTCCAGCGGCGGCGGGGGCGTGTCGAAGCTGCGGCGCCAGATCTTCACCTGATCGTCGCCATGCCTGGCCGCCGTCTCCGCCTTGTTGAGGCCGGTGAGGCCGCCATAATGGCGCTCGTTGAGGCGCCAGTCCTTCTCGACCGGCAGCCAGAGGCGGCCCATCTCCTCCAGCACCAGGTTCAGCGTCTTGATGGCGCGGGTCTGGACGGAGGTGTAGCACTGGTCGAAGTCCAGCCCCTTTTCCCGGAGCAGGCGGCCGGCGGCGCGCGCTTCCTCCGCGCCCTTTTCGGTCACGTCCACGTCCCACCAGCCGGTGAAGCGGTTTTCGAGGTTCCAGGCCGACTGGCCGTGGCGGATGAGGACGAGCGTGGGCATGAAGCGTGTCTCCTGCACGAGAAACCGAGAATTGCGCCCTCCCATAGCGCGGGAAATATCCGACGCAAGGTTGCGCGGCCCCGGCCTGCCCCCACATTGCAGTCGGTCCGTCGATGGGATAGCCCACGCAGGATCTGAAGGAAGGAACCGGCGACTTGGCATTTGTGAAGGGCATGTGGCGCATATTGGTCGCCATCAAGGACGGGCTGGTGCTGCTGTTCCTGCTGATGTTCTTCGGGGCGCTCTATGCCGCCCTGTCCTG
Source organism: Sphingobium sp. HDIP04 (assembly GCF_000445085.1). NCBI lineage: Bacteria > Pseudomonadati > Pseudomonadota > Alphaproteobacteria > Sphingomonadales > Sphingobiaceae > Sphingobium > Sphingobium sp. HDIP04. The sequence continues at coordinate 14,497 of NZ_ATDO01000057.1, forward strand.
GTCGCCCAAGCCCGCGCAGAGCGTCGGCAGCGGCGCGCTGCTGCTGAAACTGGACGGGACCATCGTCGAACAGCCGTCCGAAATCGATCCGATGGCGCTGCTGACGGGCGGGAACGACCGGGCGAGGGAATATGGGCTGGCCGACATCGTCGCCGCGCTGGATGCCGCCAGGGACGACAGGAAGGTGAAGGCCGTCGTGCTGAACCTGGACGGTTTCATGGGCGGGGGCCAGGTGGCGCTGGCGCGCGTGGGCAAGGCGCTGGACGCGGTGCGCGCGGCGAAGAAGCCGGTCTTCGCCTATGCGACCATCTACAGCGACGACAGCTACCAACTGGCCGCCCATGCGAGCGAGAGCTGGGTGAACCCGCTGGGCGGCGTGGCGATCACCGGGCGCGGCGGATCGGGGCTTTATTACAAGAGACTGATCGACAAGCTGGGCGTCAACACCCATGTCTATCGCGTCGGCACCTACAAGAGCTTCGTCGAGCCTTTCACGCGGACCGAGCAGTCGCCCGAAGCCCGTCAGGCCAATCAGGCCCTGGCCGACGCCCTGTGGGAGGATTGGCGACAGGAAGTGGCCAAGGCGCGGCCCAGGGCGCGGCTGGCGGCCTATGTGCGCGATCCGGCGGGCCTCGCTGAGGCGGCTGGCGGCAATCTGGCGAAGGCGGCCGTGAGCGCCGGGCTGGTCGACCGGATGGGCGACGAAGCGGCCTTCGGCGCGCGGGTGGCCGAGGTTGCGGGCGATGCGCCGGACGACAAGGCCGGGGATTTCGCCGCCATCGACCTCAAAAACTACATGAAGGCCCACAAGCCCGCCAATGGCGGCGAGATCGGCGTGCTGACGATTGCAGGCGACATCGTCGATGGCGAGGCCGGACCGGGCACGGCGGCGGGAGACACGATTGCGGCGCTGCTGCGCAAGGCGCTGGCGGAGAAGGACTTGAAGGCGCTGGTGGTCCGGGTGGATTCGCCGGGCGGATCGGTGATGGCGTCGGAGAAGATCCGCAGCGCCATCATGGAAGCAAAGTCCGAAGGCCTGCCCATTGTGGCGTCCATGGGCAATGTGGCGGCCAGCGGCGGCTATTGGGTGTCGACGCCCGCCGATGTGATCTTCGCGGAGCCGGATACGATCACCGGCTCCATCGGCGTGTTCGGCATATTACCCAGCTTCGAGGGCACCTTGGCGAAGATCGGCGTCACCACCGACGGCGTGAAGACGACGCCGCTGTCGGGCCAGCCGGACATCGCCGGCGGCACCACGCCGGAATTCGACCGGATCATGCAGATGGGGGTCGAGGATATTTACGGCCGCTTCGTCGGACTGGTCGCGCAATCCCGCCGCAAGACCCCCCAGCAGATCGACGCCATTGCGCAAGGGCGCGTCTGGGACGGCGGCACGGCGCGACAGATCGGGCTGGTCGATCGCTTCGGCGGGCTGGAAGAGGCGGTTGCCGAGGCGGCGAAGCTGGCGAAGATCGATCCGGCCAAGGCCAGGCCCTATCGCATTGCCAGGGAACCTGACAAGTTCGCCGAGTTCGTCCAGTCGATCATGGATCGGGAGGATGAGGACGATGCCGGTGTGCCGGAAGCCATGGTGGGGCGCGACCTGCTCGGGCGGCAGGCGATCGTGCAGCGGAACTGGGCGTTGCAGGCCGTTGCCGACGTGCGCGCGCTGGTGAGCGGCGCGGGCGTGCGCGCCGATTGCCTGGAATGCCGGGGCTATGGCGCGCCGCGAGTGGCGAAAACGGATGAGCGGGGATTGGCGGCGCTGTTGCTGGGGCTTTGGCGGTGATGGGTGTTGCTTGCTGGTGATGGAAGCTGATGGCCGGTTTTTGGTCAGGAGCTGACATCAATTTTCCGTCACCCCGGACTTGATCCGGGGTCCCGCTGCCTTGGACGAGGCGGGCACTCAGAAAAGAAAGCGGGACCCCGGATCAAGTCCGGGGTGACGAATAAGGGAATGTCCGCTTTCCACCCCACGGGATTATGGCTCGGTCGCCGCGATTCGCATGATGCCTATCCCATGCGGCACTGGCATGTCGGTGCCCCTCTCCCTATAGCTGGTCCATGGCATCCACCGAAAAGAAGAAGAAAACCGACTCCGCACGGACCAAGGTTCGGCCCGCGGGCTTTCCGACGCGCGAGCAGGTGATGGATTTCATCGCCACGTCCGACCAGCCGGCCGGAAAGCGGGAGATCGCAAAGGCCTTCGGCCTCAAGGGGCAGGAGAAGATCGCGCTCAAGGCGCTGCTCAAGGACATGGCGGACGAAGGGCTGATCGACATCGGCCCGGCGCGGGCCTTCCACAAGATGGGCGGCGTGCCCAAGGTCACGGTGCTGCGGATCGTCGATGTCGACGACACCACCCTGATCGCCACGCCCGAACGCTGGGAGGCGGAGGGACACCCCGCACCCCGACTGCGCATCGTGGAGCGGGGAAAGCGCGGCGCGCTGACCATAGGCGACCGCATCCTGGCGCGGACGGAGGAGGCCGGGCGCGGCTGGGTCGCGCATCCGATGAAGAAGCTCGCCAAGGCCAGCGAGGAATTGCTGGGCGTGGTGGAGGAGGGAGAGGGCGGCAAGCTGTGGCTGCGCCCCGTCGACAAGCGCATCCGCCGGGACACGCCGATTTCCGACGCGGGGACCGCGAAGAAGGGCGACCTGGTGTTGGCCGAGCCGGTGGGGCGGCCTCCCCGGATCACGGCGCGGGTCACGGACATATTGGGCGATCCCTTCGCGCCGCGCAGCTTCAGCCTGATCGCGATCCACAAGCACGGCATTCCCCACGTCTTTTCCGAACATGTGGAGGAAGAGGCGGTGTCGGCTTCGAAACTGGCCCTGCATGAGGATAAGCGGGAGGATTTGCGGCATTTGCCCATCGTCGCCATCGATCCGGTCGATGCGCGGGACCATGACGACGCCGTCTGGGCCGCGCCCGATGACGATCCGGCCAATGCGGGCGGCTACAAGGCCATCGTCGCCATCGCGGACGTCAGCTATTATGTGCGGCCGGGCAGCGCGCTGGACCGTGAGGCCCGCAAGCGGGGGAACAGCGTTTATTTCCCCGATCTGGTCGTGCCGATGCTGCCGCACCAGCTTTCGTCCGACATGTGTTCGTTGCGGGCGGGCGAGGATCGGGCGGCGATGGCCTGTCACCTTGTCCTTGACGCTTCGGGCAAGGTGAAGAGCTGGCGCTTTTCCCGCGCTGTGATCCGGGTGGCGGCGGTGCTGGCCTATGAGGATGCGCAGGCGGCCATCGATGGGACATTGGATATTGCGGCTGATGACGCGTCGGCCCGCGCCCCGACCCCCTCCCGCCTGCGGGCGGGGGAGTTGCTGGAGACGGCGCTGAAGCCGCTCTGGGCCTGCTGGGCGTTGCTGCGCAAGGCGCGGGACAAGCGGGAGCCGCTGGCGCTGGACCTGCCGGAACGGCGGGTGGTGCTGGACGACTATGGCAAGATCGTCAGCGTCGCGGTGCGCGAGCGGCTGGACGCGCATATGCTGATCGAGGATTATATGATCGCCGCCAATGTCGCGGCGGCCAAGGCGCTGGAGGCCAAGAAGGCGCCGGTCATGTACCGCGTCCATGAACCGCCGAGCCGGGACAAGCTGGTCGCGTTGAAGGACTATCTGGCGACCTTCGGCATCGAATTCGCCCTGGGGCAGGTGGTGAGGCCTGCGACCTTCAACCGGCTGATCGAACGGGTCGGGGAAGCGGAGGAAAAGCCCCAGATCATGGAGCAGATCCTGCGCAGCCAGACCCAGGCCTATTATGCGCCGTCCAATCTGGGCCATTTCGGGCTGGCCTTGGGTTCCTATGCCCATTTCACCTCGCCCATCCGGCGCTATGCGGACCTGCTGGTGCACCGGGCGCTGGTGGGCGCCTATGGGCTGGAACTGCCCGCGCCCAAGGGGGACATTCCCGACCGATCCTCCCTGAGCGGCGAGGATATGGAGAATATGGGCCGCGTGGGCGAGATGATCAGCCAGCATGAGCGCCGCGCCATGGAGGCGGAGCGCGAGACCATCGACCGCTATGTCGCGGCCTTCCTGGCGGCGCATGTCGGCGATCTGGTGGAGGCGCGGATCACCGGCGTGCAGAGCTTCGGCTTCTTCGCCACGGTGGAGGGGCTGGGCGGCGACGGGCTGGTGCCGGTGTCGACGCTGGGCGACGAACGCTTCTTCTATGACGAGGTCGGCCGGGCGCTGGAGGGCGTGGAGAGCGGGGATCGCTACACGGTCGGGCAGCGGCTGGCATTGCGGCTGGCGGAGGCGGACCCGATCAACGGATCGCTGCGCTTCGAACTGCCCGACGCCCCGCCCCAGCGGCCGAGCTTCAAGAAGGACCGGGTACGCCCCGGCAGCGCCCGGCGCGGGCGGCCCGCCAATGTCCGGCACATCGGATCGAAAAGGGGCAAGCATCGGCGGTAAGGGGGCCGCGTGCCTCCAGACACCATGTGCTCCTGCGCAGGCAGGAGCACATGGTGTCGGAACTTGAACCGGACAAACCCCAACGGAAAAGGGCGGCCCCGCAGGACCGCCCTTTTCCAACGCCGAACCTGCCGCGAGACCTCAGGCCGCTGCGCTCTCCGGCTCCACCGCGAACAGGGTCACGCCCTTATACTTGCTGTCGGCCTGATCGTAGAGGCCGTGCATCGCCTCGAACTTCTCCTCGATCAGGCTGACGTCGTTCAGTCCCGCCAGCTTGAACGTGCCCAGCTTCAGCTCCCGCGGCGGGCGGCCGTCGCGCTCTATCGTCACCGCGTCGATGAACATTTCGTCATGGCGCGTGTACAGGATGTGCGGGGCGAGCTTCACGACCATCTTGTTATAGGTCGCCATCAGACATTTCTGAAGCGCAATCGCCTCGAAGAACATGGTAGGAGCGGTCATAATACGCTTTCCATTACCGATTTGACGCGCCGGTTCAATTGCTTTGTGCGTCGCACCATCACCTGCCGACGCAATCCGGCGCATTCGCAAGACGAGTGAATCAAGCCTTTCCCTTGTGCGGCAGAAGATGTAGCTTCTCGCGCAGGGTCCAGCGCGCCACCAGCAGCAGCGCGACCGCGCCCAGCCCGCTTGCAAGGCCCAGCCAGATGCCCAGGCCCTGCAATCCCAGGGGAAAGGCCAGGATGACGCCGACTCCGATGCCGATCACCCAATAGCCGATCAGGGCGAAGATCATCGGCACGCGCGTATCCTGAATGCCCCTCAGCACGCCCGCGCCAACCGCCTGCGCGGCGTCCACCAACTGGAACAGCGCGGCGACCCCCAGGAAACCGACCGCCAGCGTCGCCGTCCGTCCATTGGCGGGATCGGAAAGGTCCAGAAAGGCGGAGATCAGCATGCGCGGAAAGGCGATGAGCATCGCCGCCGCCAGCAGCGCGAATCCGGTGCCGATCGCCAGCGCCAGCCAGCCGGCGCGCCCGACCGCCGCCAGGTCGCCCTTTCCATAGGCGAGGCCCACGCGCACGGTCGCCGCCTGGCCGATGCCCATCGGGACCATGAAGACGAGCGCGGCGATCTGGATCGCGACGGCATGCGCCGCCAGCGAATCGCGGTCGATCAATCCCATCAGGAAGGCGGAGGCGTTGAACACCGTCGTCTCCAGCCCCAGGGTGATGGCGATGGGCAGGCCCAGCGCCCAGACGGCGCGGTGCCGTTCCCGGTCGCGGGTCCAGAATCGCCCCAGCAGGCGATAGCGGCGGAACCGCCGGTCGATCAGGATGACCGACAGCAGACCCAGGAACAGGAAGGATGAGGACAGGCTGCTGGCGATGCCCGCGCCGAAAATTCCCAGCGCGGGGAAACCGAAATGCCCGAAGATCAGGGCCCATCCCGCCAGCAGGTTGAACGGGATGGCGCAGACCATGATGACCAGGCCCCAGACCGGCCGTTCCAGCGCGGCGATGAAGTTGCGCAGCGTGGTGAAGCCCAGAAAGGGCAGCAGCGCCCATTGCAGCCCGCGCATCAGTTCGCCCGCCTGCCCCGCCAGGTCGGCCTCCTGCCCCATCAGCAGCAGGATGGATTCGCTTTCCCACAGCAGCGCCCAGGCGGGCAGCACGAACAGCGTCGCCGCGCGCAGCGTCTGGTGCACGGTCCGCCGGACGTCGCGCACCGAATGCAGCCGCCGTCCCCGCTCCGTGGCGATCAGCGGCGCGGCGGCGGTGACCAGGCCCATGCCGAAGATCAGCAGCGCGTTGAACAGGTTGATGGCCAGCGCGCCCGACGCCACCGCGCCCGCGCCCAGCCGGCCGAGCAGCAGCAGGTCCGTCGCCGCGATGCCGGCCCAGGCGATATTGCCCGCGATCATCGGCAGCGCGAGCGCCGTCAGCGCCCCGGCCTCCAGGCGCCAGGGTGAACGCATCAATGCTTTTTGAAAAGGTGCAGCACCGCCACGACGATGCCGCCGACGATCAGGCCGACAAGGCCCGCGCCCACCGCGTTCACGACCCATTCCACCGCCGGAGCGATGGCGGGCAGGCCATGGGCGGCGCCCGCCGCGACATGATGGATGGCGCCGGGGATAAGATCCCAGTGGAATTCATGCAGCCCGTGGACGATCAGCCCGCCGCCGACCCAGAGCATCGCCGCCGTGCCGACAACGCTCAATATCCCCATCAGCACCGGCATGGCCTTCACCATCGCCCGGCCCAGCATGCGCGCGCCGGCCGAGCGCCGTTCCGCCAGATGCAGGCCGATATCGTCCATCTTCACGATGAAGCCGACGACGCCATAGACGCCCGCGGTGATCAGGAAGGCGACGACGACCAGGATGATCGCCTGCTCCCAGATCGGTTCCGCCGCCACGGTGCCGAGCGCGATCGCCATGATCTCGCCCGACAGGATGAAGTCGGTGCGGATCGCGCCGGAGACCTTCTGGTCCTCCAATTCCGCGGAACTGTGCGTTTCCAGCGCCTCTTCGGCCAGATCATGGCCGCCCTGCACCGCTTCGAGCAGCTTTTCCGCCGCTTCGAAACAGAGGAACGCCCCGCCCAGCATCAGCAGGGGAGGCAACAGCCAAGGCGCGACGGCGCTCAGCACCAGCGCGGCGGGAAGCAGGAACAGCAGCTTGTTGCGCAGCGAACCCTTGGCGATCTTCCAGATGATGGGCAGTTCGCGGTCCGGCGTCAGGCCCATGACATAGCGCGGCGTGACGGCAGTGTCGTCAATCACGACGCCTGCCGCCTTTGACCCCGCCTTGCCAGCGGCGGCGGCGACATCGTCCAGCGAACTGGCTGTGAGCTTGGCAATCCCCGCTACGTCGTCGAGCAGCGCGATCAGACCCGAAGGCATTGATGTTATTCCCCTGTTGGCCCGGCATGGGGCCGGCAGCCGCCTCAATAGAGGCGGGGCATAAGCGGCGCAATGGATTGGGAAGCGATCTGATCGATAAGGCGGCCCGGCGCCTCAATGCAGGCCGCGATAATTGCCGGGCGGGTCGCTGGCGGGGAAACTTTCATCGATCTGCTCGTCCACCATGTCCCAGTCGCGCGCGTCGATATGCTGTTCGTCCGGCCCCGCGTCGCGCACGGGGCCGGACGAGAAGCCCGTCCCGCGATGGGCGCCCGCGTCGCGCCCCGCCTGCAGTTCCTTCCATCCCCGCCAGAGGACGGCGCCCAGCCCGGTGACGAATGCGAGTTTCAACAACCCCTTCATTTCGGCTTCTCCTGTGTTTCGTGCAGATGGACCCATTCGGCCCGGTTGCCGCTGACGGTATCGGGCGTCAGCGGGATGTCGCCTTCCTCATCGGCGCCGCCGGGCGGTTCCACGGAGGGCGCGGAGGCGATGGACCAGCGCTGGCGCAGCGCCGCATCGATCATCGCCCGCCAGATGCGGTCGTCGCCCGCCTGCCGCATGACATCGTCGGGATCCTTGATGATGGCGAGCAGGCCGGCGGCGGCCTCCACCTGTTCCTGCCAGCGGTCCGGGTGCGGATCGGGATGGCCCGACGCCAGATGACGCGCCAGACGTTCGAGAAGAGTGCGCTGCTCCATGCGCTGGTGAACGCAGGCCGGACCGCCCTGTTCCCCTTGGGCGTGTGGGGATTCAGTTCAGGGGGAGGCGAAAATAGTGGAATTCGAGAAACTCGAAACGAGGCTTGCGACTCGTTCTCCCCTAATTCGTGACGCCTGTGCAGCGATGTGAACGGCCCGACGCATCGATCGTTGAAGCCGCATGCAAGCAGAAGGAGACGGTCATGCCCCAGGGCGACAAGAGCAGCTACACCGACAAGCAGAAGCGCAAGGCGGAGCATATCGAGCAGGGTTATGAGGATCGCGGCGTATCCCGCGGGGAAGCGGAACGGCGCGCCTGGGCGACCGTCAACAAGGAATCGGGCGGCGGCAACAAGTCCGGTTCCGGCCGGGGCAAGCCGGACAGCCATGCCTCCTCGCGCAAGGGCGGGAAGAAGGGCGGCGCGGCATCGGCCCGTCGGCCGGCCGCGGATCGTTCCGCCGCCGCCAGGAAGGGCTGGGAAACCCGGCGGAAAAAGGCGCAGGGTTGACGGCGGAGACCATCCACCGATTTTTTGGCTCAGTCTTCCGGACGGTAATGCGGCAGCGAGAGTCCCTTGCGGATCGCGACGGCCCGCAGCACGAAACCGACCAGCGCGGCGATAAGGCCCGCGACGGGAACGTCCAGCCCCACCCAGCGCAGGAAGACGAACAGGCCCGAAGCCAGCGCAGCCGCCGTCACGTACAGTTCCGGCCGCAGCAATATGGACGGCTCGCCCGCCAGCAGGTCGCGCATGATGCCTCCCACGCAGCCGGTGACGACGCCCATCATCGCCGCGACCAGCGGAGGCACGCCATAGCTCATCGCCTTGGCCGCGCCATAGACGGCGAAGGCGGCGAGCCCCACCGCGTCCAGCCAGTCGAGAGCGCTGTCGCTCCACAAGCGGCGCGGGGTGAACCAGACAAGCAGCGCCGCCATCATGCAGGCAATGGCGGGCACCGCGTCGCGAACCCAGAAAACGGGCGCGCCGATCAACAGGTCGCGGACAGTCCCGCCCCCCACCCCCGTCACCAGCGCGAAGAAGGCGAAGGTGACGAGCGTCTGGCGCAGGCGCGCTGCCGCCAGCGCCCCGGACGCGGCGAAAACGAATGTGCCGACGATGCCGAGCGTCTCGAGCACCGGGCCGATCTGCGGCAGCAGCGTCTGGTTCATGGCGCGGCGCCGGGCGCTATTTCGCCAGTTCCGCCTCTATCGCCGCCACCAGGCCGGCATCGTCGGGCGCGGTCGAGGGTGCAAAGCGGGCGGCGACGCTGCCGTCCTTCGCGATCAGGAACTTTTCGAAATTCCAGAGCACTTCGGGCTCCGGATTGGGCGTGATGCCATAGCCGACCAGCTTTTCGCGGAACTGGGCGCCCTCCCCCCGCGCATTTGGCTGCGCGCCGATCAGCGCGGCGTAGAGCGGATGCTTTTCAGGCCCGGCAACGACGATCTTCTCGAACATCGGGAAGTCGACGCCGAAATGGGTGGTGCAGAAGGTCGCGATCTCCTCGTTGCTGCCCGGCTCCTGCGCGCCGAAATCATTGGCGGGGAAGCCGGCGACGACCAGCCCCTTGTCCCTATAGTCGCGATAGAGCTTTTCCAGCCCCTCATATTGCGGGGTCAGGCCGCATTGGGAGGCGACGTTGACCACCAGCACCACCTTGCCCGCATAGTCGGCCAGGCTGGCGTCGGCGCCCTTGATGGTCTTGAGCGGAATCTGCTGGATCATGGCAAGCTCTCCTTGGGATGGACGGTTCCCCCCAATCATATGGCAGCGCCAAAAAGTTTGCCTACCCCGGAGGTCGCAAGCATCGCGAAAACGCCCCAGAAGACGACGCGAGCCACCGCCCGCGCCGCCCCGCCCCCGCCGAGCCGGGCGCCGACATAGCCAAGCATCGCCAGGCACAGCAACGAGGTGACGGCGACAGCGGCGATGGCGTTCGACGGACTGGCGACGGCGGCCAGCACGGGGGCGACGGCGCCGGCGGAGAAGGTCGCGGCGGAGGTCAGCGCCGCCTGGATCGGGCGGGCGGTGCTGACTTCGGAAATGCCCAGTTCGTCCCGCGCATGGGCGGCCAGCGCGTCGGCATTCATCAACTGCGTCGCCACCTGGCCCGCAAGGTCCGCCGTCAGCCCGCGGTCGACATAGATGTCGCGCAACTCCTCCCATTCCACATGGGGTTGCTGGGCCAGCGCCTTCTTCTCCTTGGCCAGGTCGGCGCGTTCGGTGTCGGACTGGGCGCTGACGGAGACATATTCGCCCGCCGCCATCGACATGGCGCCCGCGACCAGCGCCGCTATGCCCGACAGCAGGATCGTCTCCCGCGCCGCGCCGGAGGCGGCGATGCCGGTCAGCAGGCTGGCGGTCGAGACGATGCCGTCATTGGCGCCCAGCACGGCGGCGCGCAGCCAGCCGACGCGGTTGACATAATGGACGGCGTGATGGCCGTCGATCATGTCGTTATCCTGCATCGTCGCGGATTGTTCCATGCATATTTCCCCTGGCTGGCTGCTCTGGCTAACAGATGAGGGGATTGGCGCAAGGCCTTCTAGCCGCCCAGCCCCTCGGCCTTTTCCGCCAATTCCAGCCAGCGTTCCTCCGCCGCGTCCTTTTCGGCGCGGGCCTTTTCGATGGCCTTGGTGAGGGCGTCGAACCTCGCCGGATCGCGGCTGTAGAGATTGGGGTCGGCCAAAGCTTCCTCGTCGCGGGCGATGGCGGCCTCCATCTCCTCTATGCGCTGGGGGATCAGGTCGAAATCGCGCTGGTCCTTGTAGCTGAGCTTGGTCGCGGCGCTTTTCTGCGGCGGGGGCGTGGCGGCCTTCTTCTCCTGCCTTGGCGCGTTCTTCGGCTGGCGCTTGGCAACCCAGTCGGCATAGCCGCCGACGATCACGTCGACTGTGCCGGAACCGTCGAGACCCAGCGTGACGGTGACGGTGCGGTCCAGGAAATCGCGGTCGTGGCTGACGATCAAGACAGTGCCTTCATAGTCGGCGATCACTTCCTGGAGCAGGTCGAGCGTTTCCAGGTCCAGGTCGTTGGTCGGCTCGTCGAGCACCAGCAGGTTCGATTCGCGGGCGAATTCGCGGGCGAACAGGAGCCGCGAGCGTTCGCCGCCCGACAGCGTGCCCACCTTCGCCTCTGCCAGCGAAGGATCGAAGAGAAATTCCTTCAGATAGCCGTGGACATGCTTGCGCACGCCGCGCACGTCGATCCAGTCGCCGCCTTCGGCCAGCACGTCGCGAACCCGCTTGTCGGGCTGCATCAGGCTGCGCTGCTGGTCGATGAAGATCATGTCGAGCGACTTGGCCTGCCTGACCTCGCCGCTATCGGGCTTGAGTTCGCCGGTCAGCAGTTTCAGCAGCGTGGTCTTGCCCGCGCCGTTGCCGCCGACGATGCCGATGCGGTCGCCGCGCTGGATGCGCAGGGAGAAATCCTTGATGACCGTGCGCCCCGGCAGTCCAGCCCCGTTCGTGCCGGGCGAAGCCGAGACGCCATCGGACTGCCGCTTCTCGACTTCGCTCGAAGCGAACGGAGGGAAGGATTTGGTCACATGTTCGGCGGTGATGACACTCTTCGTCTTGTTGTCATCGCTGGCGACGGCGATCTTCGCGACGCCCTGCGGCCCGACCATGGCGGCGCGCTGGGCGCGCATTTCCCAGAGTTTGGCGAGACGGCCCTGGTTGCGCTTGCGCCGGGCGGTGACGCCGCGCTCCAGCCAATGGGCCTCGATCTTGAGCTTGGCGTCCAGTTTCTCGGCGGCGCGGGCTTCCTCGGCATAGACGGCTTCCATCCATTCCTCGAAACCGCCGAAGCCGATTTCGTTGCGGCGGATGCCGCCCCGGTCGAGCCACAGCGTCTGGCGCGTCAGCCGGGTCAGGAAGGCGCGGTCGTGGCTGATGACGACGAAGGCGCCATTATAGCGGCCGAGCCAGCCCTCCAGCCAATCGATGGCGTCGATGTCGAGATGGTTGGTCGGCTCGTCCAGCAGCAGCAGGTCGGGTTCGCTGGCCAGTGCGCGGGCGATGGCGGCGCGGCGGCGCTCGCCCCCCGACGCGGTGGCGGCTTCGCGGTTGAGGTCGGTGCCGAGCTGGCTGGCGATGGCGTCCACCTCATGGGCGGGCGGCGCGAATTGGCCCGCCAGCGCGAAGTCGCGCAGCGTGGCGAAGCCGCTGACGTCGGGATCCTGCTCCAGCATGATGACGCGGGCGCCGGGGCGGACCGAACGGGTGCCCTCGTCCGGTTCGATCTGCGCGGCGATGAGCTTCAGCAGCGTGGTCTTGCCCGCGCCGTTGCGCCCGATCAGCGCCAGCCGATCCCGCTCCCCGACGAAAATGTCGAGATTGCGGAAAAGCCAGTGGGTGCCCTGCGACAGGCCGAGATTTTCGAAGGAAAGGATGGGAGCCGCCATGGCGGTGCAGCTAGGCTTTCCGGGGGTCGAGGGCAAGAGGGGGAACCCGAAGCTGTCTGACGGCTTTCAACGCATGTCAGCGTCCGTTCATCGCAGCCGTTACAATGAGGCTGCATTGCTTCCTGAGGAGAAAGCCCTGTGAAATCCATGTTCGTCCTGGCCGCCCTTGGCGCCGCCCTGCCCGTCGCGGCGGTCGCTCAGACCAGCGTCACCATCGCCGAAACCGCGCCGGTCGTGACGCTGAACGTTACGGAAACGGTGGAAGCGGCGCCGGATATGGCGACGGTCGGCACCGGGGTCCAGACCCGCGCCCAGACCGCCGCGCAGGCGATGCGCGACAATGCGGTGCAGATGGACAGGCTGATCGCCGCGCTGGTGAAGGCGGGAATCCCCAAGAAGGACATCCAGACCAGCGGCATCAATCTGAGCGCGCAATATGATTACAGCAATCGCGACGGGCAGCCGAGCGGACCGCGCTTCATTGGGTATGAAGCGTCGAACCAGCTTTCGGTGAAGCTGCGCGACATCAAGAAGGTCGGGACGCTGCTGGATACGATGGTGGAGGCCGGGGCGACCAATGTGAATGGGCCGAGCTTCTCGATCAGCGATCCGACGCTGATGCTGGCGCAGGCGCGGGCGGCGGCGTTGAAGACCGCGAAGGCGCAGGCGGATTTCTATGCGCAGGCAGCGGGTTATCGCGCGGCGCGGCTGGTTTCGCTGGCGGAGAGCAACAGCGGCGGCCAGCCGCCCATGCCGATGATGGTGACGGCGCGGTTCAAGGCGGACGCGGCGCCAGCGACGCCGGTGGAGCCGGGACAGGTCGGGTCTTCTGTGACGCTGACGGTGCAGTATGCGCTGGAGAAATAAGACGGCGGGGTGGGTTTTGGCCAGTTGCTGTCATTCTTCTCCCCTCCCGTAAACGGGAGGGGCCGGGGGTGGGTCGCCGCGTCAGCGGCGTTCTTCCCTGGTCGAGAAGGCGGAAGCTCGCTGCGCTCGCACCCACCCCCTAACCCCTCCCGCCTGCGGGAGGGGGGATGATGACTTCCCCTCCCCATTCACCACCTGTTCAATGGTTCGCGGCTATGCCAAGGTCATGAAAATGATGCGGTTCAGACTGATAGCAGGCTTGGGAGCCATGGCAGCGCTTTTCGCGGCGAATCCTTCCGCTTATGCCGACAGCCAGCGCGACGAGCAGGATGCCGCGCGCCGCGCCATGCTGGACGGGCAGGTCATGCCCTTTTCCGTCATCAAGCGCCGGGTCGACGCCGCCATGGGCGGGGCGACCTATCTGGGCAGCGAATTCAATCCCTCCACCAACCGTTATCGCCTGAAATATGTGAAGGACGGCAAGGTGCTATGGGTTGATGCGGACGGTCGCACGGGCGATATAATCGGCTGGGCGCGTTAGTCGCGCTGACAGCATAATAACGGAAACGGGGCCATATGCGTCTGCTGATCGTCGAAGATGAACCGAGCCTTGGGCAACAGCTCCGCAACACGCTGGAGGGCGCGGGCTATGCCGTGGACCTGGCCGATGATGGCGAGGACGGGCATTTCCTGGGCGCGACCGAAAGCTATGACGCGGTGGTGCTGGACCTGGGCCTGCCGACCATCGACGGGCTGACCGTGCTGGACCGCTGGCGCAAGGAAGGCCGGGGCTTTCCCGTGCTGGTGCTGACGGCGCGGGATAGCTGGTCGGACAAGGTCGCCGGGCTGGACGCGGGCGCGGACGACTATCTGGCCAAGCCGTTCCAGAGCGAGGAACTGATCGCCCGGCTGCGCGCCCTGATCCGCCGCGCTTCGGGCAATGCGTCGAGCGAACTGACGGCGGGCGACGTGCGGCTGGACACGCGTTCGGGCAAGGTGACGCTGAAGGGCGAGCCGGTGAAGCTGACCGCGCAGGAATATAAGCTGCTGTCCTACCTCCTCCACCACAAGGGCAAGGTGGTGAGCCGCACCGAGCTGATCGAGCATATCTATGATCAGGATTTCGACCGCGATTCCAACACCATCGAGGTGTTCGTGACCCGCATCCGCAAGAAGCTGGGCGCGGACGTCATCACGACGATCCGGGGCCTGGGCTATAGCCTGGATGAACCGGGGCGGTAACGCCAACCTCCGTTCGGGCTGAGCTTGTCGAAGCCTTGTTCTTCTCAAAGAAAGTGCGGCCCTTCGACAAGCTCAGGGCGAACGGAGATACAGGCTTGATCGTCTTTTGACCGATCTCCCCTCCCCTTCGCAGGTCCGTTCCACCGGATCGCTCAGCCGCCGGATGACCGGCATCGCGGCGCTGTGGATCAGCCTGCTGCTGCTGGGCGGCGGGCTGGCGCTGGACCGGGTGCTGTCCGACGCGATCACGCGCAATTTCGACGACGGGATGAACTATGTCCTGACCGCCATGATCGCATCGGCGGAGATCGGCCCGGACGGCGAGGTGCTGTTCAACCGCGAACCCGCCGACCAGCGGTTCCTGGAGCCCAATAGCGGCATCTATTACCAGATCAGCGGCAAGGGGCATGAGGATTGGCGGTCGCGTTCGCTGTGGGACCGGGCGCTGAAGGTCAATCCGGAGCATCAGGACGACGCCCCGCACATCTATGACAGCGACCAGTTCCCGGGCGAAGACCTGCGCGTGATGGAACGCAGCATCATCCTGCCCGGATCGCGCACGCGATGGATGTTCATGGTAGCGCAGGCGCGCGAAGGGCTGGACGCGCAGATCAGGACGCTTCGATCGACCCTGTTCGAGAGCTTTGCCCTGTTGGCGCTGGGGCTGATCGTGCTGGCCACCTTGCAGACCATTTACGGCCTGCGCCCGCTGCGCAAGGTGCGGCAGGAGATCGTGCGCATGCGCGGGGGCGAGAAGAACCGCGTGACCGAGCCGATGCCCGCCGAAGTGCTGCCCATGGTGGAGGAATTGAACGCCCTGCTGGCCCATAATGAGCGACAGGCGGAGGAGGCGCGGACCCATGCGGGCAATCTGGCCCATGCGCTCAAGACGCCGCTGACCGTGATCATGAACGCCGCGACCGCCCAGTCGCCGGACCTGGGCGACACGGTGATCCGCGAGGCGACGACGATGCGGCGGCAGGTCGACCATCATCTGGCGCGGGCGCGGGCCGTCGGGCGGCGCGGCGCGGCGCACAGCCGGGCGGAAGTTTGGGCCAGCCTGGAGGCGGTGGAGCGCGCCGTCCAGCGGCTCTATCCCGAAGTGCGCATCGACATGGACGGCGACAAGGAAGCCGCCGTGCGGGTGGAACGGCAGGACCTGGACGAGATGCTGGGCAATCTGGTCGAGAACGCCGCCAAATATGGCGGGGGCAGCGTATTCGCGACCGTGGGGCGCAAGGAATCGATGGTCGAGATCATGGTCGAGGATGACGGCATGGGCATTCCGGAGGCGGACCGGATGCGGATTTTCGACCGGGGCGTCAGGCTGGATTCCGGGAAGCCGGGGACCGGGCTTGGCCTGGCCATCGTGCGGGACGTCGCGGAAATCTATGGCGGATCGGTGACGCTGGAGGAAAGCGAGGATCTGGGCGGCGCGCTGGTCCGGTTGCGGCTGCCCGCGGCCTGATGCGGCGGCGTTTCTATCTTGCCTGCGGCTTCCTGTCATTGGGGCTGGGGGCGATCGGCGCCTTCCTGCCGCTGTTGCCGACCGTGCCGTTCATGATCCTGGCCGCCTTCTGCTTCGCGCGGTCCAGCCCGGCGCTGGAGGCGCGGTTGCTGGAGCATCGCCATTTCGGGCCGCATATCCGGCGCTGGCGGGAAAGAGGCGCGATCAGCCGGCGGGGGAAGAAGGCGGCGCTGGCGGCCTTTGCGTTCAGCGGGGTGCTGGCGTTGTTCCTGTCGCCCTTTCCCTGGTGCCTGATCCCGGTAGCCGCCGCGCTGATCGGCGGAACCTGGATATGGACGCGGCCGGAGTGAATGGAAGGCGGGACGGATCGGGGCAGCGGAACCCCGGATCAAGCCCGGAGTGACGAAGGAAGGAGTGGCGGAAATCCACCCGTGCCGGCTGATCCGCGTTCCCTAAGGCTTGTTGAGATTCAGGATTCCCCTTTAGGCTTTGATCTGATTCAAGCTCCTTGAAGGAGTTTGTGATGGAAGCTGAACGACTTGTCCTTCGGGACGATCAGTGGGCAAAGATGGCGCCATATTGTCTTGGCAAGGCAAGCGATCCGGGTCGGAGCGGCCACGACAATCGGCTATTTCTGGAGGCGGTGTTGTGGATTGCGCGCACGGGCAGTCCATGGCGTGATCTTCCGGCTGCATTCGGGAAGTGGAACACGATCTTCAAGCGCTATCGGGATTGGGTGAAAGCCGATGTTTTCCAACGGCTTTTCGACGCCGCGTCGGATGATCCAGACATGGAGTTTGCAATGGTCGATGGCACGATCGTCAAGGTCCACCGCCACGGCCAGGGCGCAAAAGGGGGACTCAAAGCCAGGCCATAGGGCGGTCGAAGGGCGGCATGACCACCAAGATCGTCGCACTCACGGATGCCTTGGGCAATCTCGTTCGCTTCGTGCTGCTACCGGGTCAGCGCTGCGACATCATAGGTGTCCCGCCCCTCATCGAGAACCTCGCCTTCGCTGGCTTCATGGCCGACAAGGCGTTCGACACCAACGCCATCATTGCTGAACTCGACGCGCGGGGCGCAAGGGTCGTGATCTCACAGCATCCCGGACGGGCCAGCAAGCGCCGGATCGACGCAGAACTCTACAAATGGCGTCACCTCATCGAGAACTTCTTCTGCAAACTCAAGGAGTTCAAACGAATCGCCATGCGTTCCGACAAGACCGATCAGAGCTTCTCAGCCATGATCTATCTCGCCAGTGCCGTCATCAACTCTCGATGAATCTCAACAAGCCTTAGGGTGTATCGACATTCAGATGATGGCGAGCCGAAAATGGTGGTTTTTCGCGATCCGGAGCGCAGCATACTAAAGATACGTGAGCACCGGAAGCGCGGGATTGAAGCGAGGCACGTGACTCGCTTCAACCATTTGCAGGCCGTCAGCGCTGAATGCCGATACAGCCTAGTTCATCGCCAGGATCATGTTCCGCACCTGCGGATATACCTGCTTTTCCCATTTGCTGCCGGAAAAGACGCCATAATGGCCGACGCCCGGCTGGAGGTGATGGCGCTTCAAATGGGGACGAAGGCCCGTGCAGAGCGCGTGGGCGGCCGCGGTCTGGCCCACGGCGCAGACATCGTCCTTTTCCCCTTCGACCGTCAGCAGCGCGGTCTTGCGGATCGCGCCCGGATTGACCTTCCGCCCGCGATAGGTGAGTTCGCCCTTGGCCAGCAGCGTCCGCTGGAACACCCTGTCCACCGTCTCCAGGTAGAATTCCGCCGTCATGTCGAGCACGGCGAAATACTCCTCGTAGAAGGTCTTGATCTTGTTCGCCTCCACCTGCTTCCCGTCGGCCAGCAACTGGTACAACTCGCGATGCGCGGCGCCGTGCCGGCCCATGTTCATCGACATGAAGGCGGAAAGCTGGAGGAAGCCGGGATAGACCTGCCGGCCGCGCCCGGCATAACGCATCGGCACCAGGCTGATCAGATTTTCCTCGAACCATTCGATCGACTGGTCATTGGCCAGTTCGTTGACGACCGTGGGCGCGGCGCGGGTGTCGATCGGCCCGCCCATCAGCGTCATGGAGCGCGGCGTCGCCGGATCCTTGTCCTCCGACATGATGGCGACCGCCACCATGGCGGGCACGCAGGGCTGGCACACCGAAACCAGATGCGATCCCGGCCCGATTTCCTGCATGAAGGTCATGACGTAGTCGACATAATCGTCGAAACCGAAGCGCCCGGCGCTCAGCGGCACGTCGCGGGCATTCTTCCAGTCGGTAATGTACACGTCATGGTCGCGCAGCAGCGTCTGGACGGTGTTGCGCAACAATGTAGCGAAATGGCCGGACATGGGGGCGACCACCAGAACCCGCGGCTGAGGCGCCTCCACATCGTCCTTCACGAAATGCAGCAGGTTGCCGAAGGGCAGGTCCAGCGCCACCTCTTCCCGCACAGCGACCACCGCATTGCCGCTGCGCACCTCCGTTATGCCATAGGCCGGCCGGCGATGCGTCAGCTTCGCGCCCTGGAACACGTCCATCAGGGCGAACATGCGGCGGGGCATGGCCCAATCCGCCGCCGGACCCATCCTGTCCTTGAAGGAAAGAGCGATCTGAGCACCGAAGCGCGCAGGGGCCATCATGTCGTTCCAGGCCTGATAGCCACTGTAAAGCATCATCATCTTGCTCAAACGCGTCCTAAGCTCTTTTGACACCGATTCGGCCCCATGCGCGGGCGTTATACAGGTTTTCCATATTGCACCGCATCATGAATGATGAAACATAGGGATGAAGCGGGAGGAACGCCATGGCCGAAGCCGAACTGACCATTTCCAGCAAGACTTATTCGTCCTGGTCCCTGCGCGGATGGCTGTTGTGCCGCATGGCGGGCCTGAAAGTCGTGGAAAAGACGATTGCTCTCGATGATCCTGAAAACCGGGCGGAATTGCTGCTGTTGTCGCCTTCCGTGCTGGTGCCCCGCCTGACCCATGAGGGGGCGAGCGTATG
Source organism: Sphingobium sp. HDIP04 (assembly GCF_000445085.1). Taxonomy (NCBI): domain Bacteria; kingdom Pseudomonadati; phylum Pseudomonadota; class Alphaproteobacteria; order Sphingomonadales; family Sphingobiaceae; genus Sphingobium; species Sphingobium sp. HDIP04. The sequence continues at coordinate 33,491 of NZ_ATDO01000057.1, forward strand.
GGACACGCTCGCCATTGCTGAATATCTGCATGAACTTTATCCGCATGCCGGCCTTTATCCCGAGGAGCGGATCGCGCGGGCGCATTGCCGTTCGGTTTCGGGCGAAATCCACTCCGGCTTCATCAACCTGCGCTCCGCCCTGCCCATGAACCTGAAGGTCCGGCACGAGAAGTTCCCCGTCTTTTCCGGGGCCAGGCAGGATATAGAGCGCATCGAGGAAATCTGGACCGAATGCCTGAGCGCCTATGGCGGGCCATGGCTGTTCGGGGAAAAGCCGACCGTGGCAGACGCCATGTTCGCCCCGGTGGCGCAACGTTTCCTGAGTTATGCGGTGGCGCTGTCGGCGCCGTCGGCCGCCTATTGCAACTGGAGCAACGACTGGGATCTGATGCGCGAGTGGATCGACGCCGCTCGCCGGGAAGAGGACGAGGTCGAGGAACTGGAAGTCGAGTTCTAAAGCGGCTGATCTGACGGAATCAGATCGACCGCTTTAGAGGCTTTGTTTTCCGCGATTTCTTAACCAGCGATCGGTTCCGATCGCCCTAATTCTCGATTCCGCTCAACCATTCGCCGATCATCGCGCGTCCTGCGGCCACGGCTGCGGGGCCATGATCGGCATGGTCCTGCCGCAGGGCAATGCCGCATTGCTTCGCTATGTCGAGGTCGGCCCAGAAATGCGTGAGCCAATCCTCGAAACGAGGGTCTTCGCCCATTTCCGCGTGGAATTGCAGCGCCAGCAGGTTGGAGCCGCGGCGAAAGGCCTGATGGGCATAGCTTTCGGTCGAGGCAAGCAGTTCCACGCCCGAAGGCAGGTCGAAGGTGTCGCTGTGCCAATGGAGAACGGGAATGCCGTCCAGATGGCGCAACGGCGATCCGGCCCCTGCCCTGTTCAGCATGACCGGCGCGAAGCCCAGCTCCATCCGCCCGCCGGGATAGACCGGCGCGCCGAGCGCCGCGGCGATCATCTGGCTGCCAAGGCAGACGCCCAGGGTCGGCAGATCCTGTTCCAGCCGCGCGGCGAGCTTTTCGATCTGGAGCGGAATCCAGGGATGAATGTCCTGTTCATAGACGCCCATCGGGCCGCCCATCATGATCAGCAGGTCAGGTGTGCAGAGGTCGACATCGGCGAAGTCGGGGCTGGCGACGTCGATCCGCTCGATCGCATAGCCGGCGGCCTCGATCGGCTGGAGATAGCCTGCCGCACCCTCCCGCGGCACATGTCGGACGATCAGCGCTGTCTTCATCTCTACCATCCTGGTAGCCAAAGGGAGCGCGACCTGCCACCCCAGCCTTTCTTGGGCTGATGAAATGGGGGCTATTGGCGGGCGATGCGCATCAATGCGGCGGTGCCTATGCCGAGCCAGATGATGTTGAGCACCATCGACGGAATGGCGCCGTGCCACCATGTGTTGAGGATGAACAGCGCCGAGCCGAGGGCGTTCATCCATTGAAACAGGGCCGACTTGCCGGAGACATGCCCGCTCGACACGAGCAGATAGGCGCCCAATATCAAGAGCGCGCCCAGCCAGCCGGCGATTTCGACAAGGATCGGCAATCCATCCTCCGAAGGCAAAATGATGATTGGGCCTGGTTGGGGCGGGGCTTGATTGTGGATTTGGGTGGATTCCCGCCACTCCTCCTTTCGTCACCCCGGGCTTGACCCGGGGTCCCGCTACCTTGGACGAGGCGCGGCACTCAGACAAGAAAGCGGGACCCGGGTCAAGCCCGGGGTGACGGGGGGATGTCAGCAATGGCCGGAACATCCGCGACTTTGCGATTTCGCTGCTTTTCTCCGAAGAAAAAGGGCTCCCTCCTCATGGAGAGAGCCCCCTTTCCTGTCAGCATGCGTCGGCCGTTCAGGCGGCCAGCTTGCGCAGCACATATTGAAGGATGCCGCCGTTCAGGAAGTAATCCAGTTCGTTGACGGTATCGATGCGGCAGAGCGCGGTGAAGGTGAAGGTCGAGCCGTCGGCGCGCTTCACGATCACCTCGACATCCTGGCGGGGCTTCAGGCCGGCGACATTCTGGATGGTGAAGGTCTCGTCGCCCGTCAGGCCGAACGTGTCCTTGTTCTGGCCGTCCTTGAACTGGAGCGGCAGCACGCCCATGCCGACCAGGTTCGAACGGTGGATGCGCTCGAAGCTCTCGACGATGACGGCGCGGACGCCGAGCAGGTTCGTGCCCTTCGCCGCCCAGTCGCGCGACGATCCGGTGCCATATTCCTTGCCGCCGATGACGACCAGCGGAGTGCCGTCCGCCTTGTGCTTCATCGCCGCGTCGTAGATCGGCATGACTTCGCCTTCATAGCGGGTCATGCCGCCCTCGACGCCGTCCAGCATCAGGTTCTTGATACGGATATTGGCGAAAGTGCCACGCATCATGACTTCGTGATGGCCGCGGCGCGCGCCGTAGCTGTTGAAGTCGGCCTGCGCCACCTGGCGCTCCTGCAGCCACTTGCCGGCAGGGCTGGTCGCCTTGATCGAACCGGCCGGGGAAATATGGTCGGTGGTGATCGAGTCGCCGAAGATCGCCAGCGGCTTGGCCTCGACGATGTCGGTGACCGGCTTCGGGGTCATGGTCAGCCCCTCGAAATAGGGCGGGTTGGCGACATAGGTGGAACCGGCGCGCCAGCTGTAGGTGTCCGAACCCGTGACGTCGATCGCCTGCCAGTGGGCGTCGCCCTTGTAGACGTTGGCGTAGCGCGCCTGGAACATCTGGCGGTCCATGCAGCCCGCCATGGTCGATGCAACCTCGTCGTTGCTGGGCCAGATGTCCTTCAGGAACACCTGCTGACCGTCCTTGCCGGTGCCGATCGGCGTGGTGATAAAGTCTTCGACCACCGTGCCCTTGAGCGCATAGGCGACGACCAGCGGCGGGCTGGCCAGGAAGTTGGCGCGCACGTCGGGCGACACGCGGCCTTCGAAGTTGCGGTTGCCGGAGATGACGGCGGCGGCGACCAGGCCGTTTTCGTTGATCGCCTTGCTGATCGGCTCGGCCAGCGGGCCGCTATTGCCGATGCAGGTGGTACAGCCATAGCCGACCAGGTTGAAGCCCACGGCGTCGAGATGCGACTGGAGGCCGGCCCTTTCCAGATAGTCGGTGACGACCTGCGAACCCGGCGCCAGCGAGGTCTTGACCCAGGGCTTGGGCTTCAGGCCCAGTTCGTTCGCCTTCTTGGCGACGAGGCCGGCGGCGACCAGCACGCCGGGGTTCGACGTGTTGGTGCAGCTCGTGATCGCGGCGATGGTGACGTCGCCGTCGCCGATGTCGAAATCCTTGCCCTCGACCGGAACGCGCTGCTGCGCCTTCTTGTAGACGTTCGCCATGTCGGCGTTGAACACGTCGTCCACTTCGGGCAGCGAAACGCGGTCCTGCGGGCGCTTCGGGCCAGCAAGGCTGGGGACGACGGTGGACAGGTCCAGTTCCAGCGTGTCGGTGAAGATCGGCTCGACCGACGGATCGATCCAGAAGCCCTGCTCCTTCGCATAGGCTTCGACCAGCGCGATATTCTCCTCGGTGCGGCCGGTCAGGCGCATATAGTCCAGCGTCTTGTCGTCGATGCCGAAGAAGCCGCAGGTCGCGCCATATTCCGGCGCCATGTTGGCCAGCGTCGCGCGGTCGGCCAGCGACAGGGTGGCGAGGCCGGGGCCGAAATATTCGACGAAGCGGCCAACCACGCCGCGGGCGCGCAGCATCTGAGTGCAGGTGAGGACGAGGTCGGTGGCGGTGACGCCTTCCTTGAGTTCGCCGGTGAAGCGGAAGCCGACGACTTCGGGGATGAGCATGGAGACCGGCTGGCCCAGCATCGCGGCCTCAGCCTCGATGCCGCCCACGCCCCAGCCCAGCACGCCCAGGCCGTTGATCATGGTGGTGTGGCTGTCGGTGCCGACGCAGGTGTCGGGATAGGCGACGGTGACGCCGTCCGGGCCTTCGCTCGACCAGACGCCCTGCGCGATATTTTCCAGATTGACCTGATGGCAGATGCCGGTGCCCGGGGGGACGGCATAGAAGTTGTTGAGCGACTTCGAACCCCATTTCAGGAAGTCGTAGCGCTCCATATTGCGCTGATACTCGATTTCCACATTCTGTTCGAACGCCTTGGGCGTGCCGAATTCGTCGACCATGACCGAGTGGTCGATGACCAGATGGACAGGAACCTGCGGGTTGATCTTGCTGGCGTCGGCGCCCAGCGCATTCATCGCGTCGCGCATGGCGGCGAGGTCGACCACGCAGGGAACGCCGGTGAAGTCCTGCAGCAGCACGCGGGCGGGGCGATACTGGATCTCGCGTTCCGCCTTGCCCTTGTCATTCTGCCAGTCGACGATCGCCTGGATGTCGTCGGTGGTGACGGTGGCGCCATCCTCGAAGCGGAGCAGGTTTTCCAGCAGCACCTTCATCGAGAAGGGAAGCCGCGAAACGTCGCCCAGCTTGGCGGCGGCCTTCTTCAACGAATAATAGGCGATGTCCTTGCCGCCGACCTTCAAAAGGTCGCGCGTGCCGAGTGTGTCCTGTCCGATGGCGGTCATGAGTCGTGCGTCTCCTCGCAGATGCCCGGCCAGGAGCAGGCAGGATGACGCTATTCCACCAGGGGCTCGCCGGACGGCGAGAAAAGACCGGACGGCAAGGTGGCGGGATGCGCCCCAACTCACGGCCGAAGCGGATATGTCCCGATGCGCGCCGCCATAGCGCCTGCGCGCCTCAAGTCAAATGCGAAGCCGCGAAATGGCGCGGTTCCGGCGAATCTTTCTTGTAGACGGCATCGTCCGGGGCGGGATACATTGGGTTGCAGCCGCGTTCTGGTGCAAGGAGCGCGCTTTGCAGAGATGATAAGGGTCGCTCGCTCTGACGTTCGTCGTTGCATCAATGCTGATGTGAAGCTCGGGGGGAAATTTCCGAATTTTGCGTCGATGCCGAGATATATGTCTGAGGAGGAAGAGACGATGCGCCCAGATTCGCTCGCGACCGGCAGGTCTTTCGACCCGGCCTTAAGGGGTTACATCATCCATTATCATCCTGGGGAAGCCAATCACTGCCCCAGTTGCGGCCGCAGCCAGTGGATGGTCGGGCGGCTGATGGCGGAATGCGCCTATTGCGAAACGGCCCTGCCGCTGGAGAATAACCGGGGCGTGGGCGCCTGCGCGCGCTTCGTCAGCACGCATGACGTCATGGCGTCGGGCGATCCCCGCGAATCGACCTATCCCTGATCGGGAAGGCCGCGTGCCGTCAGGCCGCGGCCACTCCCTCCACCTCCACTATGCCGTCCCCGGCATAATAGCCCTGCACCCGCACCCGCTTTTCCACATGGTCGACGGGCACGCGCAGCAGCACCAAGCGGAAACTGCCGCCCAGATCGCGCTGGAGCAGGAAGCCCGCCTGGTCGCGGACCAGCCGCCCGGTCTCATCCACTCCAGCACCGATCATCATGAGTCAGCGATCTATCGCGTTCTTGATCCCCTTGCCAGCCATCAGGCCAAGCACGAGGAAGATGACGAACAATGCGATCGCCAGCACGAACAGGAACTTCGCGATGCCCACGAAGGTGCCCGCCGCGCCGCCGAAGCCCAATATGGCCAGCACGGCGGCGATCACGAGCGAAATGATGGCCAGACGGATCATGCGACACTCCTTCCGTTGAAAGACCTGCATTTCCCAACGGATGGGGGGACCGGCGGTTCCTGTGCCCGGTCGAGAGGTCAGAACCAGAAGCGCACGCCCATCACCAGGCTGGTCGCGGACGCCCGCGCCCCTTGGGCGCGGGCGAAGCGGGCGGTTTCGCCCAGTTTTCTCTCCCAATTCACGCCGACATAGGGCGCGAACTCCCGCGCGAATTCATAGCGCAGCCGCAATCCCAGTTCGACGTCCGACAGGCCCGAACCGATGCCGAGTTCCGGCACGTCCTGCGCCGCGATGTCGATTTCCGCCGCCGGTTGCAGGATCAGGCGCTGGGTGATGCGCTGGTCATAGCTGCCCTCCAGCCGCAAATGCGCGTCGCCCTTGTCGGAGAGAAAGGCCTGCGCGCCGACCTCGAACCAATAGGGGGCAAGGCCGTCGATGCCCACCACCGCATAGGTCCGTTGCGGGCCGGGGCGAATGTCGTGGCGGACGCCGGCCTCCAGGTTGAACCAGGGATCGATCGCCCGGCTGTAAAGCGCCTGCACTTCCGCCCTTTCCGGCGGGCCGCCGAAATCGCCCTCCCCCTCCGTCTTGAAGGCGAAGCGGTTGAGGTCGCCGCCGACCCAGCCTTCCCCTTCCCAATGATAGGCGTCGGCGCCCCTGCCCATGTGATATTCCAGCCGGTCGAGCATGAGGCGGGAGAAGGTCATGCCGCCGCTTTCCCTGAGCATGGCGGCGCGGGCGCGCGCCATTTCCGCGGGGTCGTAAAAGGCTTCGGCGGCATGATCGGTCGGCGCGGGAGGCGCGACGCCTGCCGGCACGCCCGCATCGGGCGCGGGCAGGCCGTGACCGGCATGGGGGTTTCCGGCAGCGGGCTGATGGTCGCCATGGTCCTGCGGCCGATCCCTGCCGTCATGGTTCATCCGGCCATGATCCATCTGGCCATGATCCATCTGGCCATGATCCATCTGGCCGTGACCGGCATGTTCCTGCGCTCCGGCCGGAAAGGCTGCGGCAGCGAGCGACAGCAGCGCTGCGAACGCCAGCGCCTTCATGCCGCGTCCGCCGCATGCCGAACGGTCACGACGCGCATCATCCCTGCATGCATGTGCATCAGCATATGGCAGTGAAAGGCCCAATCGCCCAGCGCGTCTGCCGTAAGGTCGAAGCTCACTTTCCCTCCAGGCAGCACGTTCACCGTATGCTTGAGCGGATTATGATCGCCGGCGCCGGTCACAAGCTCGAAGAAATGGCCGTGCAGATGGATCGGGTGCGGCATCATCGTGTCGTTGATCAGGTTCACCCGCACCCGCTCCATATGGCGGAAGGCGATGGGTTCGGCCCCGTCGGACAGCTTCACCCCGTCAAAGGACCACATGTAGCGCTCCATGTTCGCGGTCAGGTGGATGTCCAGCGTGCGGGTCGGCGCGCGCCTGTCGCGGTTCGGCTCAAGCGATTTCAGGTCGGCATAGGTCAGCACCCGATGCTCGACGCTCTCCAGCCCCGTGGGCCGGTCTGCGGTCCGGTCCACCGGCATGGGAGAGAGGGTGGCGACGCCCGGTCCCATCTTCACCTGCGGCGCGACGGACGGGTCGCGCATCTTCATGGAATGTCCGGGCATATCCCCCATGCCGGACATGTCCATGCCCATGTCCTTCATGCCCAGCAGCGGCCTTTCGCGCAGCGCGGGCACGTCCGCCGCCATGCCGATCCGGGGCGCCAGGGTCGCCCGCACCAGTCCGGAGCGGTCTATCGCCTCCGCGATCAAGGCATAGGGCTTCGCTTCGGTGGGCCGCACCACCACATCATAGGTCTCCGCGATGCCGATCTGGATCTCGTCGGTCTCCACCGGCTGGACATGCTGGCCGTCGCACTGCACCACCGTCATCGGCAGTCCCGGCAGGCGCAGGTTGAAATTGGTCATGGCGGCCGCATTGACGATGCGCAGCCGTACCCGCTCGCCAGGCGTGAAGAGTCCTGTCCAGTTCTCCGCCGTGCCATGGCCGTTCGCCAGGAAGCTGTAGGTCGAGCCGGTGACGTCGGATATGTCGGTCGGGTCCATGCGCATGGCGCCCCATTGAAGGCGCTCCTTCGCGTTCTGGTCCTTGCCCGCGAGCAGGCCCGACAAGGTCTGCTTCTGCATGTTGAAATAGCCGCCCATCTGCTTCAGCCGCCGCAGCAGGACATGCGGGTGAACCGGACTCCAGTCCGACAGGATGACGACATGCTCGCGCTCCGCCTGCACGGGGTCCGGCCCGGCGGGGTCGATCACGATCGGCCCATAATGGCCCATCGCCTCCTGCATTCCAGAATGGCTGTGATACCAGTAGGTGCCCGACTGGCGGACCGGAAATTCATAGGTGAAGGTCTCGCCGGGGCGGATGCCGGGAAAGCTGATCCCCGGCACCCCGTCCATCTGGAACGGCACGATCAGGCCGTGCCAGTGGATCGACGTGTCCTCCCGCAGGCGATTGGTGACGGACAGCCGGACATTCTGCCCTTCCCTCAAGCGGATGAGCGGCGCAGGCAGCGTGCCGTTGATCATCACCGCGTGGCCCGAACGCCCGCCGGTCGAAAAATGCCCCTCCGCCACGGTCAGCGCGATGGTCTCGCCGCTCAGCGCTCCGGGAGCCAGGGACAGGCCCGCCGTTCCGCTCTGCGCCCAGGCGGGAAAAATCCGGCTGAGGGCCAGCGCGCCTCCCAACCCGCAAAGGCTGCGGAAAAGGCTGCGGCGATCGACATCGGAAAGGGTCATGCAGGACTCTGAAATCTAGGTTGTTCCGCTATGGCCGGCCTGCTCAGACCCAGCCTTCCAGCACCTGGTTGGGCGGCCGGTGTCCGTCCACCCAGCTTCTGATATTGGCGATCACCCGTGCCCCGGTCGCGTCGCGCCCCTCGATCGTCGCGGACCCCATATGCGGCAGCAGCACGACGTTGGAAAGGTCCAGCAGCCGGGGATCGACCGCCGGTTCATGGGTATAGACGTCCAGCCCCGCCCCGGCGATCCGCCCTTCGGCCAACGCCGCGATCAGCGCCGGTTCGTCCGTGATCTCTGCCCGCGAGGTGTTGATAAGATAGGCGTCGGACCGCATCAGCGCGATCCGCCGGGCGTCGATCATCCCGCGGCTGTCGGCGTTGAGCGGACAGTGGATCGACACGATATCGCTTCCCGCCAGCAGGGAATCGAGGTCGCCGTGCCAATGCGCCTGCAATTCCTGCTCCACCTCGAAGGGCAGGCGATGGCGGTTGTGATAGGCGATGGACAGGCCGAAGGCGGCGGCGCGGCGGGCCACCGCGCGACCAATGCGGCCCATGCCGATGATGCCCAGCCTCTTCCCGCCGATCCGGTGGCCCAGCATGCCCGACGGGCTCCAGCCCGTCCACGCGCCGGATCGCACCAGCTTCTCCCCCTCCGCGAGGCGGCGCGGCACCGACAGGATCAGCGCCATGGTCATGTCGGCGGTATCCTCCGTCAGCACGCCGGGCGTGTTGGTGACGATGATCCCCTTCTGCCGCGTGGCATGGAGGTCGATATGGTCGACGCCGCTGCCGAAGCTGGCGATGAGTTGCAACCTCTCCGGCGCGGCCTCGATCAGCGCGGCGTCGAGATGGTCGGTGACGGAGGGCACCAGCACGTCGCACTGCGCCATGGCGCGGGTCAGCGCGGCCCGGTCCATCGGCACGTCGCCGATGTTGAAGACGGTGTCGAACAGTTCGGCCATGCGCGCCTCGACATTGGGAGGCAGGCGGCGCGTGACGATGACGCGCGGCGTGGCGGGGCGCGGTTTCTTGGCCATATCCGGCCGCTATTCCCCGGGAGCACGATGGTCAAGCGCTTATCCATATCCGCAAGAGAGCGGTTGTCGCTGACGGCCGCTAACGGCTATGGTCTGACGGTCAGACGATGGGGACGATATGGGCATGAAGGGCTATCTGGGCGCGGGCATGGTGGCGGCGCTGTGCTGGACGGGCGGGGCATGGGCCGCGCCTGCGAAGCCGGTGCCCTATTGGGCTTCGCTGACGCAGGAGGAGGCGCGCATGCGCGTCGGCCCCAGCCTGGATTACCCGTCCAACTGGGTCTATCGCCGCCGCGACCTGCCGGTGAAGGTGGTGCAGGTGCTGGGCCTGTGGCGTAAGGTGGAGGATTCGAGCGGTACGCAGGGCTGGATGCATGTGCGCCTGCTGAGCGACACGCCGACCGCCATCGTCACCGCCGACATCGCGCCGATGCGCGATTCCCCCAGTGAAGACGGCCGCGCCCTGTTCCGCGCTCAGAAGGGCGTGGTGGGACGGCTTTCCTCCTGCGGCAAGGGCTGGTGCGCCTTCGACGTCGGCGGGCAGAAGGGCTTTGTCCGCGCCAGCGACATTTGGGGCGCGACGCGGTAGCGCCGCCCTACTCGCCCTCCTCCGCGAAGCGGTCGGCGTGCATCAGCCGCTTCACCAGCGGCGCCAGCGCCATGACGGCCAGTCCCGCGCCGACGGACCACCAGCCGATCGTGCCGTAAACCGCCAGCACGTCGCCGCGGGAGGCGGCTCCGCCCTCCCCGCCCGTGGCCGCGGCGATCAGACCGGCGGCATATTCGCCCAGCGCCATCGCCAGGAACCAGATGCCCATCATCAGGCCGATCATCCGCGACGGCGCCAGTTTCGACATGGCGGACAGGCCGACCGGCGACAGGCAGAGTTCGCCCAGCGTGTGGCAGAGGTAGAGCAGGAAGATGAACAGCACCGGCGTCAGCGTGCCGGGCGCTCCGGTTCCCGCCACCAGGATCAGGAATCCCGCGCCCACCAGCGCCAGCGCGATGCCGAACTTGGCCGGGGTGGACGGTTCCCATCCCCGCTTCGCCAGCCAGATCCACAGGCCTGCCAGGACCGGGCCGAACATCAATATATAGGCGGCGTTGACCGACTGGAACATCGAGGCGGGGACGTTGAAGCCCCATATGGTGCGGTCCGTATAGCGATCCGTGAACAGGCTGAGCGACGATCCGGTCTGTTCGTAGAGGCCCCAGAAGATCGGGTTGACGACGAGCAGGAACAGCGCCGCCAGCATCCGGTCCCGCCCGATCCGCTCCATCCGGCCGAAGGCTTCCCAGAGGATGTACAGCACGACGGCCGCGCTCGCCGCCGCCAGCATCCAGCCGACGATCACATGGTTCTGGATCAGGAACCAGCACAGCCCGATCGACGCCAGGCTGGAGAGATAGACCAGCCATTCGCGGCTGACGACGCCGCCGACCCGTTCCTTCAGCCGTTCGGGATCGCGGGGTTCGCCCCGGCCCTGCAACAGCGGCTTGCACAGCATGAAGCCGATCACCCCCGCGATCATGCCCACCGAAGCGGCGCCGAAGCCCCAGTGCCAGCCCCATGTCTGGCCCAGATAGCCGCAGATGATGGGGCCCATGGTCGCGCCCACATTGATGCCCATGTAGAAGATCGTGTAGGCCGGGTCGCGCCGCATGTCGTCCCGCGGATAAAGCTGGCCCACCAGCGCCGAAACGCTGGATTTGAGGAAGCCCGTGCCCGTGATCACGGTCGCCAGGCCGAGCCAGAAGAGGCCAAGGCCCATCGCGCCCGCATCGTCGCTTTCCATGCCCAGGACGATATGGCCGATGGCGATCACGACGCCGCCGAACAGCACCGCCTTGCGCTGGCCCAGATAGCGGTCCGCCAGATAGCCGCCCATCAGCGGCGAAATGTAGATCAGCGACATATAGGCGCCATAGGCGTAGCTGGCGTCGCGGTCGGAAAAGAGGAAATGCTGCGTCAGGTAGAAGATCAGCAGCGCGCGCATGCCGTAGAAGGAGAAGCGTTCCCACATCTCCACGAAGAACAGCAGGAACAGCCCGCGCGGATGGCCAAGCCAGGTCTTGCCCATCCCCGCAGCGCCCGCGGTTGAAACTGAGGTCGCCATCCGGCTCCCGATCCTATCTTGTTGCGGGGCCTGCGGAACGCATCCCTTGTCCAGGCCAGCCTAGAGCCCAAACTATTCATCTGTCAAAGAGCGGCCACGCCCCTTGCGCCATGCGCGTTGCCGGGCCATCTGGGCGGCCATGTTCAATGATCGCACTTCGCCCCTCTCGCTCCTCCAGACCCGCCGATCCGGCAAGCCCCGCGACCTGATCGCGCCGGGACCTGACGAAGGCCAGCTTCGCACGATCCTGGAAGTGGCGCAGCGCACGCCCGATCATGGCAAGCTGGCGCCCTGGCGCTTCGTGATCGTGCCGTTGGAAAAGCGGGACGCTCTCGCCGCATTGCTGGAAAATGCCTATCGCGCCGAAAAGCCCGATGCCGGACGGCTGGAGATAGAGGCGATGCACCAGTTCGCGCATCAGGCGCCGACACTGGTCGTCGCGCTTTCCGCGCCGGTCGAGGGCAGCAAGATCCCGCTTTGGGAACAGGAACTGTCGGCGGGCGCGGCGATCATGAACCTGCTCCATGCGGCTCATGCGCTGGGCTTTGCGGGCGGATGGCTGACGGGCTGGCCGAGCTATAACGAGGATGTGCGCGCCGCCTTTGCCAAAGCCGGGGAACGGATCGCCGGCTTCGTCTTCATCGGCACGTCGGGACGGGAGCAGGAGGAGCGTCCTCGGCCAGAATATGACAATATAGTTTCCATCTGGGACAGATAGTTGCATGGTTGACACGATATTGCGCAAGGGCGTCGCTTGACCTGACACGCTGTATTATGGCACTGATGCACCATGGCCGACGATTCGAAACCCGTCTATCTCCGCCTTCGGGAGATCATTGCCGCTTCGATACTGGACGGGGAATTTCGCGACGGGGACATGTTGCCCTCTGTGCGCGCCCTGGCCGCGCAGCAGGGCGCCAATCCGCTGACGGTGGCAAAGGCCTATCAATGCTTTCAGGACGACGGGCTGATCGTCGTCAGGCGCGGCGTCGGCATGTTCGTCGCTGACGGCGCGACGCGCCGGTTGCGGGACATGGAGCGGGCGCGGTTCATGGATACGGTCTGGCCGCCGGTGGCGGAGCAGATCAGGCGGCTGGGGATCAGCGCGGCGGATCTGGGAGTCGAGAGGGTATAGAGGTAGGCCGATTTGGTCGGGTTACCTATTCCTCCCCATCGCTAGATGGGGAGGTGGCAGCGCGAAGCGCTGACGGAGGGGAAAATGCGCAGGTCACGCCATTTCCCCTCCACCACCGCCTTCGGCGGCGGTCCCCCTCCCCACGCTGCGCGCAGGGAGGATTTGCTGGCAGGCTAATTCTGCATCCGATATTGCTTCAGCAGGTCGTAGAGCGTCGGACGGCTGATCCCCAACATCTTCGCCGCACCTGAGATATTGCCGTCCGTCCGCGCTATCGCCCGGCGGATGGCGCGGCGATCGGCCATTTCCCGCGCCGCCTTCAGGTTCACGACATCGCCCCCCTCGGCGCGGTCCCCGTCCAGGTCCAGATCGGCGGCGGTCACATGCTTCCCATCCGCCATGATGACGGCGCGCTTCATGCGGTTTTCCAACTCGCGCACATTGCCGGGCCAGCCCCAGGCGTCGAGCGCCGCCAGCGCGTCCGGCGCGAGGCCCTTCACCTGCGGATTCATGTCCTTGGCGAAGCGGTTGAGGAAATGCCGCGCCAGCAGCGCCGGATCGCCGGGCCGTTCCCGGAGCGCGGGAATGCGCACCACGATCTCCGCCAGCCGGTAATAGAGATCCTCCCGGAACGTGCCCGCCGCGATCATCTCCTCCAGATTCTGGTGGGTGGCGCAGACGATCCGCGTGTCGACCATTATAGGCTGGCGCCCGCCGATCCGTTCGATCACCCGATCCTGCAGGAAACGCAGCAGCTTCACCTGCAGGGCCAGCGGGATGTCGCCCACTTCGTCGAGGAACAATGTGCCGCCCTGCGCCAGTTCGATCTTGCCGGGCGTGGTCTTGACCGCGCCGGTGAACGCGCCCTTCTCATGCCCGAACAGTTCCGCCTCCAGCAGCGTTTCCGGGATCGCCGCGCAGTTGATCGCGACGAAGGCCCCTTGCCGCCTTGGGCTGGCGTCGTGCAGGCCCTGCGCCAGCAATTCCTTGCCGGTGCCGCTCGCCCCCAGCAGCAGGACGGATACGTCCGCCGCCGCCACCCGCTCTATGGTGCGGGCGACCTTCATCATCTCCGGCGCGGCGGTGATCAGCCGCCCCAGCACCCGCCCCCCTTCCGGCGCGGTTTCGGCAAGACGGGCATTTTCCCGCTCCAGCGCATGGACATGGAAGGCGCGGCGGACGATCAGCCCCAGTTCGTCGATGTCGACCGGCTTCTGGTAGAAATCATAGGCGCCGCCGGAAATGGCGTGGAGCGCGCTTTCCCGGGCTCCATGGCCGGATGCGACGATGACCTTCGTGTCCGGCTTGATGCGCAGGATTTCCTCCAGCGTGGCGAAACCCTCGCTGGTGCCGTCGGGATCGGGCGGCAGGCCCAGGTCCAGCGTCACCACGTCGGGCGCGTGCTCGCGCAGCATCTCTACCGCCTCCTCGCGGTCGCCCGCGATGAAAAGCTGATATTCCTCATAGGCCCAGCGCAACTGCCGTTGCAGGCCCGGATCGTCCTCCACGATCAGCAATTTCGGTCGCATGTCGCTCATCAGGCGGCCTTCCCCCTAAAATCCCCTAGCGCCAAAGGCAGGCGCAACGTGAACCGGCTCCCCACGCCGGGCTTGCTTTCCACATCGATCCGCCCGCCCATCGCCTGGGCCAGCGCCCGCGCCTCGTAGGCGCCGATGCCGAAGCCCCCCGCCTTGCTGGACGAAAAGGGCTTGAACAATTCGCGGCGGATGAATTCGGCGGTCATGCCCCGGCCCCGGTCGATCACCTCCAGCAGAGCGTCGGTCCCGTCGGCGGACAGGCGCAATTCCACCGGGCTGTCCGGATTGCTGGCGTCGATGGCGTTCTGGAGCAGATGGGTGACGATCTGCTCCACCCGCGCCGGATCGGCCAGCACCGGCGGCGCGTCGCCCGTGACGCCTATTGCGTGCTGGCGCGAGCGGGTTCGCGTCACCTGCTCAGCCACATCGCGCAGCGCCATGGGGCGGGGTTCCTCCGCCCGGCCCTTGTTATGCTGCGACAGGCGGGCGAGCATGTCGTTCATCTTGCCCACCGACTCTTTCAGCGTCAGCACCATGTCGGCGCGAAAGTCCGGATTGTCGGCATGCCGCTCCGCATTGCGGGCCAGCAGCGAAAGCTGGCTCACCAGATTCTTGACGTCATGGATGATGAACGCGAAACGGCGGTTGAATTCCTCGAAACGCTGGGCGTCGTCCAGCGCCTGCTGCCCCTGCGCCTCGCTCAGATAGCTGGCCGCCTGCCGTCCGGCGGCGCGCAGCATGTCGAAATCCTCCCAGTCCAGCCGCCGGTCGATGGGCGGGCGAGCCAGCAGGATCGCGCCGATCAGCCGGCCGAAATGGATCAGCGGCACCAGCGCCCAGGCGCGGCGATCGAGGCTCATCCAGCCGGGGGCGCTGATTTCCCCCGCGCCGTTGGGCGGCCGGTCGATGTCGATGATCCAGCCGCTCTGTTCGATGAGCGCGGCCAGCGGCGCGGGAACGACCGCCCCGTCGGGCCTGTCGCCCTGCCAGTTCCAATGCGTCTCGAACGCCAGCGCGCCATCCTCCGCCCGCAGCATCAGGAGGGCGGCGGGGGAATCGGTGATGTCGGCCACCGCCTTCGCCACGCGCTCTCCCAGCGGCAGGGCGTTGTCGCCGGGGCGGCCTATCGTATCGCCGAATCGCATCCATTCGGTGCGGTAATCATAGCGGTGCTGGAAAAAATGCTTGGCCACCTGCACCTTCCAGAGGGCGCGCAGCCGGCGGGAGGGCAGCAGCACCAGCGCGCTCACCGCCAGGAAGAAGACGCAGCCGATCTCGACCAGCCGGGCATAGGGACCGGCGACCAGTTCCACCAGCACCGCCGTCGCCGCCAGCACCGCGACGTAGAGCGCGATGGCGGCAAGGGAAAGCGACTGGAAGGTCAGGGCGCGCGACAATTGCAGCCGTCCCGCCATGTCGGCGCGCATGCCCGCCCCGATCACCGGCGCCAGCAGCGCCATCATCGGCCCCCTCAGCGCGTAGAGGTCGCTCGCCCGGTCGACGGCGATGGCGGCGATGGCGTAAAGATTGAGGTCATATGTCCACATCGCCGCCAGCGCGCCCAGCAGCAGCGCCACCCGCTGCCGTTCGCGCACCGGCCAACTGACGTAGAGGTGATGGACCAGCATCAGGCTGCCGATGGCGGTCATCAGGTGCAGCACCAGCGAGGCATGAAGAAGCGCGCGATGCAGGTCGCTCGATGTCGGCAATTGCCGCCAGATGAGGTCCGTGAAGGTCTGGAGCAGGATGATCCCCGCCACGGCGGCGTAGACAGATCCGATCGCCAGCAGCGATTCTCCTCGCGCAGCGCCGTTCCGCCGCAGCAGCGCGAACAGCAGCAGCAGCCAGGCGGCATTGCGGATATTCTCACCGATGCCGGTCAGCGGCTTGTCGACCCCGCCGAAGGAGACGTAGAGCGACCAGCAGGAGGTGAGCAGCAGCGCGACGGCCAGCAGGCGCTGTTCGGCGCCTTCCTCCCGGCGGCGCAGGGCGAAGATGCCGAGCGCCGCGAACAGCACGGCGGCCAGCGCATGGCCCCAGTCGCCGACGAATTGCAGCAGGCCGCTCACCGCGCCCCCTCCGGCCAGAGGATGACGCGCAGCGTCTGGATCAGGATCAGCAGGTCCAGGAAGGGCGTGTAGTTCTTGGCGTAATAAAGGTCATATTCCAGCTTGTTGCGGGCATCCTCTATCGACGCGCCATAGGGATAGTTGATCTGCGCCCAGCCGGTGATGCCGGGCTTCACCATGTGGCGCTCCGCATAATAGCGCAGATGCTGTTCCAGATCCTCGACGAACTGGCGGCGTTCGGGGCGCGGGCCGACGAAGCTCATCTCCCCCTTCAGCACCGTCCAGGTCTGCGGCAGTTCGTCGATGCGCAGCTTGCGCAGCCAATAGCCCAGGCGGGTGATGCGCGGATCGTCCTTTTCCGCCCAGACGGCCTGGCCGGTCAGTTCCGCGTCCTGCCGCATGGTGCGCAGCTTCACGATCCAGAATTCCTCGCCGTAAAGGCCGACGCGCTGCTGGCGGTAGAAGGCGGGGCCCTTGCTGTCGAGCTTCACCAGGATCGCCGCCAGCAGGATGACGGGGCCGGTCAGCAGCAGCAGGATCGAACTGGCGACGATGTCGAACAGCCGCTTGGCGATGCTGGACAGGCGGCGGCCCGCCGAAAAGCCGTCGGAGAAGATCAGCCAGCTCGGATTCACGCTGTCCAGGTCGACGCGGCCGGTCTCGCGCTCCAGGAAGGTGGAGATTTCGTTCACATGGACGCCGGTGGTCTTGATGCGCAGCAGGTCGCCCAGCGGCAGGGCGTTGCGCCGCTCCTCCAGCGCCAGCACCACCTCGCTGGCGGCCAGGCGGACCACGAAATCGGCGAGGTTGTAGATGGCGTTGCGGTTGATCGCTTCCGGGATCACCTGCGCGCCGTCGTTCATCGCGATATAGCCGACGACGAGGAAGCCGGAGCCCTTGCGCTGCTCGATCTCCCGAATGCGGTCGGCGCGATTGCCCGCGCCCAGCACGACCAGCCGCCGCTTGAACGCCTCGCCGCCCAGCATCGATCCCAGGAGGAGGCGGATCGCCAGCAGCAGGGCGATGGCCAAGCCCATGGCGTAGAGCGAATTGGACCGCCAGAGCGTGATGTCGGGCAGCAGGAAATGCATGACCGACAGGAACAGCACGCCCAGCGAGATGGCGACCAGCAGCCGCGCCAGCGCATGGCGGATGGATTGCAGCGATTCCGGGCCGTAGACGCCGACCGCGATCATGGCCGTCTGGATCGCGATGCCGAAACTGAGCAGCGGCGCGATGCGGGTCGCGATATGGTCGACCTCCATGCCGATCTGTCGGGCGCGCAGGAGCCACCCGCCCTCCGCCGCCGCCAGCAGCAGCATGAAGTCCAGCAGGCCGAGCAGCAGGACCGCATAGGGCACATAATGTTTGAACAATCTTATCATTTGTCGCGCGTTCCCGCTGCGCCCGGCGGGCAGGTTATGGCCGGATCAGCTTACAGGCGCTGTAAGGAAATCCGACACTGGCGGCAGATTGCACGACAATCGCAAAGATTTTCTGAACAGGATCGCCGGCCTGCCCACGCTCCGCCGGCATGCGGGCGGAGCGGACCGGCAAAGGCGGTCAATCATGGTTGCGAAGCGTGTCCGCCGCGCTCCTGGCGGCGTTGCCCACTATATGGGCGGCGCTGTCGAGGGAACCGGCCGCCTCCGTCAGGGCGTCGGCGCGGCGATCGTCGCGATCCTTGGTCATGTAGAAAAAGCCGATCGCCAGCAGCAGCGCCATGGCCACCAGCAGGAATATGATCAGGCTGCCCCGCGACCGACCCGGCAGGGGAGCCGGCTCGAAGGGTTCGTCCTTACGACCTTCGTCCATTCTCCTTCTCCCGATCCTCGTATCCCGAGGCGGAGAGCATAGCACAGATCAGTCCGGGTCGGAGTCGGTATCTTCGCCTGCTTCCCTGGCCTCCCGGCCGCGGCTCAGCCGGTCGACATCGTCCATGATCTCGTCCAGCACGGCCGCGTCGCTGCTTTCCTGGCTGCGCCGGGACGGCAGGTCGCCATTTTCCAATATCTGCTCCAGCGCGGCGCGACCCCTGGCGACGCGGCTCTTGATGGTGCCGACGGCGACGCCGCAGATTTCGGCCGCTTCCTCATAGGCGAAGCCGCCCGCGCCGACCAGGATCAACGCTTCCCGCTGGGGCTGGGGCAATTGCAGCAATGCGCGCTGCATGTCCGACAGCTCGACATGCTTGTCCTGCCCGGCGGGCGCCGCGAGCAGGCGATCGGCCGCCAGATCGTCCCAATCGCCGCGAAAGCGGGATCGGCGCATCTGCGAGAGATAATGATTGCGCAGGATGATGAAGGTCCAGGCGCGCATGTTGGTGCCCGCCTGGAAACGGCTGCGCGCCGCCCACGCCTTCAGCAGCGTTTCCTGCACCAGGTCGTCCGCGACGTCGCGATTGCCCGACAGGGACCGGCCGAAGGCGCGGAGATGGGGAATGACCGCAGCCAGTTCCCGCTTGAAATCCGCGTCGGACAGCGTTTCGCGTTCAACATCCTGGCCCACGCCGTCGCTCATGGTAACAACCCCTTCACCGGCTGTCGCCCTCGCTGCATGAACGGAAGTCGTCAAAGCCATATGTGCGTCCGCATCCCAATCTTTTTCTTCTCAAGGACCAATTGCCGCAGCATTCAATAGCCCCATAATATCACAATCATCACGATGATCGCGAGCGTCAGTGAAACGCCGAGCACGTAACGCACGACATGCGGGGTGGAGCCTGCCCGGGCTTCTTCCGTCGCAATATGCCGTTCCCGTTCGACCATGGGGTCTCTCCCGATCGTTACGCATCAATAACGCGAGTCGCGGACCGGGGTTCCCCCCTCTCCAGCCTAATTTTCGAACACCGGGATCGGCGGTCAGGCCGGGGCGGTCGCTTCGTCGAAGAACAGCGCCTGCGAGATCGCGGCCTTGACGGTCGAACGCTGGAAGGGCTTGGTGATGAGGAAGGTCGGCTCCGGCCGCTCGCCCGTCAGCAGGCGTTCGGGGAAGGCGGTGATGAAGATCACCGGCACGGAGAATTCGGCAAGTATGTCCTTCACCGCGTCGATGCCGCTGGAATCGTCGGCAAGCTGGATGTCGGCCAGCACCAGGCCGGGCCGTTCCGCCATGGCTTCGCGCACCGCATCCTCCCGCGTGACGGCGATGGCGGTCACTTCATGGCCCAGGTCGCGGACAATGGTCTCTATGTCCATCGCGATGATCGGCTCATCCTCTATGATCAGCACCTTGGCGCGGGTCTGCGCCTCGATCTCGGTCAGCGCTTCCTTGACCAGCGCCTCGACATCGTCGCTGTCCAGGCCGATCAGGTAACCGACATCGTCGACCGTGAATCCCTCCAGCGCGGTCAGCAGCAGCGCCTGGCGCGGCAGCGGCGTCAGGCGGGCGAGTCGCGCCTGGGCGATCGCCTCCTGCCCGTCGGCGCCGGTCAGCACCGGCACGTCCTCCAGGTGGGAGGAGGACCAGATGGCATGGAAGGTCTTGTAGAGGCCGAGGCGGGGATCGACGTCCGAGGGAAATTCGTCGGGCGCCGCCACGATCGCCTCCAGCGTGGCGCGCACATAAGCGTCGCCATGCGCCTGGCTGCCCGTCAACGCGCGCGCATAACGCCGCAAGAAAGGAAGGTGGGGGTGCAGTTGCTGACCAAGCGACATCTGTAAAACTTCTCCCAGCCCATCGGGCGCCTTGTCCTGAGTTAAGGCGGCGCCTTAACAAAATTTCGAAACATTCGCCGGACAGGAGGATGGATGGACGATGCCGATGTGGCAAGCCCCCTTAACCCCCTGTCGGAATGGAAATGCGTCCGGCATCAGCGCCCGCATCGCCTCCATCCTAACCACCGAACTTGCGCGGCGGGCAAAAAATGCTTCGGCATGGGAACCAACAACCCAACGATTTGTTTCACTGCCGTTCGGTTTTTTCGAGAATCTTTGGAATTTTGTGTTTTGATTTCCCAGACGCTGAATTGACGTCACCAGGGGAAAGCCGCAAAAGAGCAGGCTGGCATGACATTGATGGCTGCAGAGGGACGTGTTTTGGTTGCTTCAACGACGGAACGGGACGTGACGGGAGGGCACAGGAAAGATGTCGGCACCAGCACTCCGGATTCTGGCGTGAAGGGCGGCGCCGCCCGCAAGAAACGCGCGGCGGCCGCGAAAGATGACGGGCAGGTCGCCAATGCGTTGCGATCCGTCTACCAGCGCGCGGTCGATGAGGATATTCCCGCGGAAATGCTCGACCTTCTCAGCAAGCTCGACTGACTCTCCCTGATCGGCCGGACCGGGGGGAGCCGGAAACAAGCGGAGGGGACATGGCGCATCTGGTAAATTCCGGCCGGCGAGCGACGCCCTCCCCCACAGATCGGCGTTCGATGTTCAGCGTCAGCTAGATGGACACAAGTTCTCCACCGCCGCCCGCCGCGGACATGCCTCCCTCGGTGACCGCTTCCCTGCTTCGGAAATTGAACGCGGTTTCGCATTCCACCGGCGTCAAGATGTTCCTCATCCTGACGCTGGCGCTGCTGCCGCTCGGCCTGATCGCCCTGGCCGCCTCGCTCCAGGCGATCCGCACCACCGATCTGGAAAAGGAAGCGCTGCTGCGCGTCGCGGTGACGCAAAGCGCGCGGAAATTGTCCGCCGATCTCGCGTCCGACCGAACGGCGTTGCTGCTGACGGCCAATGCCTTTGCGACGTCGGGCGCCGATCCGGCAATGTGCGCGCGCCTTTCGGTATTCCTGGCCTCTCATGATCGCGGCGGGGGCCGTTATTATATCCACGACCGATCGGGCCGGCGGCTGTGCGGATCACCCCTGCCGGAGCCGGCGGGCCTTTCCCTGTCGGACCGTTTCGACGATGCCGCCGCGCAACTGCTGCCGGACTCGCCCTATCTCGTCAGCCGGGCAAGGAGCGCCAATGGCGCGGTGGTCGCCATCGCTTATTATTCCCGCGGCTATCTGGAGGCGATGACCAACCCGGCGGGCAGCTCGCAGAACCGGCAGATCAGCCTGCACCAGGGGCGGCGCAGCCTGCTCATCACCCGCCCGGCCAGCTTTGCGGGAGGGCACAGCACGACGCTTTCCGCGCGGCTCGACCCGCCCGACATCGTCCTTACCATGACGGTGCGCGATCCGCCGGTCACCATCGCGCGCATGTTGTCGCTGTTCCTGCCGCTGGTGATGTGGTTCGCTGCGGCGGCCATCGGCTGGTTCGTCGTCAACCGCCTGCTGATACGGCCTCTGGTGCTGCTGCGCCGCACGGTGGCGGCCTATCAGCCCGGCGAGGTGCTGGAACCGATGCGGCGCATCCGCACACCGGCGCAGGAGATCGTGGCGCTGGGCAACACCTTCCGCGAAATCAGCGAGGATGTCGCCACCCATGAGGCGGAGATGGCGGAGAGCCTGGAAACCCAGCGCAAGCTGACGCGGGAGGTGCATCACCGGGTCAAGAACAACCTCCAGATCATCGCCAGCCTGATCAACCTGCATGCGCGATCGGCCCATGACGCCGAAGCGGTCGAGGCCTATGCGACGATCCAGCGGCGGGTCGACGCGCTGTCGGTCGTCCATCGCAACCATTATGCCGAGCTGGAGGAGCATCGCGGCGCCGGGGTGCGGTCGCTGATCAGCGAATTGTCGGCCAGCCTGCGTGGCACCGCCCCGGCCGAAGCGCGACGCTTCGGCATCCAGATCGACAGCGACAACCTGCACATCAGCCAGGATGTCGCGGTGCCGGTCGCCTTCCTGCTGACCGAGCTGGTGGAACTCGCCATGCTGTCCAATCCCCGCACGGCGATGCGCATATCCGTGCAATTGGAACCGGGACGCACCGACCGGGCGGTGCTCCACATCCTTTCGCCGGCGCTGCGCGGATCGCCGGACATGACCGCGCGGCTGGAGGAACGCTATGGGCGAGTCCTGACCGGCCTGTCGCGCCAATTACGCGCCCCGCTGGACCATGATCCGGAGACAGGGGATTATGCGATCGTGATCACGGTGCTGGAATAGGCTCTTGGCGCGTGGGGATGGGCCGCCATTCGCCCGTCCAGCCCCGTCATTCGGCCGCGACAGCCTCAAAATCGGCTTCGGCCAGGAACTTTTCCACGTCCAGCGCAGCCATGCAGCCCATGCCGGCGGCGGTCACGGCCTGGCGATAGACCTTGTCGCTGACGTCGCCTGCCGCGAACACGCCGGGAATGGCGGTCTTCGTCGTGCCCTTTTCCACCAGCAGATAGCCTTCGTCCATCGGCAGCTTGTCGACGAACAGTTCCGTCGCGGGCTGGTGGCCGATGGCGACGAAAGCGCCGTCCGTCGCGATATGCGACTTGTGGCCCGTCACCGTGTCGACCAGGTCGACGCCCACCAGCCCTTCCGGATTGCCGCCGCCGACGAAGCGCTCCACCGCCTGGTTCCACAGCACCCTGATGTTCGGATGCGCGAACAGCCGCTGCTGCAGGATCTTTTCCGCCCGCAGCGAATCGCGGCGGTGGATCAGCGTGACGTCATGGCTGTGGTTGGTGAGGTAGAGCGCTTCCTCGACCGCGGTATTGCCGCCGCCGATCACCACCACCTTCTTGCCGCGATAGAAGAAGCCGTCGCAGGTCGCGCAGGCCGAAACGCCCTTGCCTTGCAACAACTGCTCGCCCTCCGCGCCCAGCCATTTGGCCTGCGCACCCGTCGCGATCACCAGGCTGTCGGCATAGTAGAGCGTGCCGCTGTCGCCCTTCAGGCGGAAGGGGCGTTCGCTAAGGTCCACGTCGACGATCTGGTCGTACATCATCTGCGCGCCGACATGTTCGGCCTGCGCCTGCATCTGCTCCATCAGCCAGGGCCCCTGGATGACGTCGCGGAAGCCGGGATAATTTTCGACATCGGTGGTGATGGTCAACTGCCCGCCCGGCTGCATGCCCTGCACCACGATCGGCGCCAGGCCCGCGCGCGCGCCGTAGATGGCGGCGGACAGGCCCGCTGGGCCGGAACCGAGGATCAGCATGCGGGTCGAATGAGTGGCGGTCATGAAGGTCTTTCCGGCTGCGATTCGTCTGTCGGGATGAGATAGGCCAAGCAGGCTGGCGCGCAAGCGATGGATTTGCTTGAAGGGCTGGAAGCTGAGCCTCTTCGCCTCCCCTCCCCCGCTGTCGTCGTCCCAGCGTGGGCTGGGATCTTGTGGGGCTGTGCTGTGCCTTATGGCCTGAGATCCCAGCTTTCGCTGGGATGACGGAAAGGGGCTGGTGGGGCTATTTAATCGAGGACGTTGGGCAAATCCTCGAACCCCTTGCGCAGCGCGGCCGACCAACTGTGGGAGAGAAGCTGGAACTCCTCATTGTCGGCCTCTATCCGGGTGCGCACGCGGAAGTCGAAGGCGTCCCGCTCGATCACCGTCAGGTCCAGCGGCATCCCCACCGACAGGTTGGAGCGAAGCGTCGAATCCATCGACACCAGCACCGCCTTGGTCGCATCCTCCAGGCTGGTTTCGCGCTTGATGATGCGATCGAGGATGGGCTTGCCATATTTATGCTCGCCGATCTGGAAGAAGGGCGTGTCCTCCGTCGCCTCGATGAAATTGCCGGCCGAATAGATGAGGTAGAGGCGCGGCTTGCCACCCCTGCGCTGGCCGGCGATCAGGATGGAGGCGTCCGCCGCCGCCCCCTGCATTTCTATGGTGCTGCGATAGCGGCCCTGCATGGTGCACATCGCCTCTCCCACGATCTGCGCGACGCGGTGCATGGTGGGACAGTTGAGGATCGTCTCCACATCCGGGTCGAGCGCCGAATCCTTGATGGCCCGGCCCAGCATCGCCTTCACCCCCTGGGTGATCGACAGATTGCCCGAGCACATCATGGTGATCGCCCGCTCGCCCGGCACGCTGTAGGTGAAGCTCTTGCGGAAGCGGGCGATATTATCCATCCCCGCATTGGTGCGGGTGTCGGACAGCATGACCAGCCCCTGGTCCACGCGCACCGCCACACAATAAGTCATGGCCCCAAGGGCTCCTATCGTCGTTCAACCCTGCGTGGTGGTCTGCGCGCCCTGTTGCTGCTGCCGCTGGAGCTGCCGCTCCTCCACCCCGTCCTCCGCCTGCGCGATCCGGACGTCCGCGTCAATCCAGATATCGCCCGCCACGGTCACGGAACCGCGTATCGGCGCGGCCTCATCCGCATCCAGCCCGCAAGCGAGGCGCAGGTAGCGCTCCGTCACGCAGACGCGGTTGGAAGGGTCGAAACCCACCCATCCCAGTTCGGGCACCAACGCCTCCGCCCAGCCATGGGTTTCGTGCAGCACGTCGCCCTCGTCGGCCAGCAGATAGCCGGACACGTAGCGCGCCGGAATGCCCATGGCCCGCGCCCCGGCGATGAACACCTGCGCATGGTCCTGGCAGACCCCGGCGCCCAGCGCGAAGGCCTCCGCCGCCGTGGTGTCAGCGCTCGTCACGCCCGCGCGATAGGCCACGGCATCGCTGACGGCGGTCGACAGGGCGTGCAGCCGGGCCAGCGGCCCGTCTTCGTCGGGAAGGGCCAACGCCATCGCCCGGATTTCCGGCGACGCCTGGGTCAGCCGCGTATCCCGCAGGAAATAGCGCGGGTTCACCGGGCAGCCCAGCCAGCCGAGCACGCCATGGCTCTCCTGCGTCTCGACCAGCCCTTCGGCGACGATCACGGCATTGTCGGTGCGGTCGTGCCGGACCCAGATCGCCTCCATCTCGCCATAGCTGTTGGGACGGAAGCCGGTCAGCGGCTCGCCATTGACGCTGACCTGCCAGTCCAGCACCTTCTGGCTGGGCGTGTCGACCGGCATCAGCTTCAGCCGCATCGCCACCCGCCCGGCGGCGGCCTCATAACGATAGATGGTCTGGTGACGGACGAGCAGTTTCACCGCGTCCCCTCCCCCTCATCCGAAATGATAGGCCTGGGCGATCTCCACGCCCAGCCGGTTGGTGCTCATCAGGCCGTTCTGGACCGTTTCGTGCAACCCCGCGCGGAAGATTTCGCCGCTATCCAGCTTCTCCAGGTCGGCCACCATTTCGCGCACGGTATCGTGGCAGGCGGCCCGCGCATCGTGCCACCCCGCAAGGCGGTTCAACCGATAGGCAAGCTGGTCGTAGCAATAGGCGACGCTGCGCGGGAACAGCCGGTTCAGCATCAGGAAATCCGTGATCTGCCAGGGCGTGTAGGTGCCGCCATAGACATGATGGAACGCCCGCGCGCCCGACAGAGCGTACAGCACCGACGTCCATTGATAATGGTCGCGATTGCCGCCCACCACCTCGGTCTCCGGCAGCAGCACATAATATTTGATGTCCAACAGGCGCAGCGTCATCTGCGCCCGCTCCAGCGCCGATCCGGCGCGCAGGAAATCATGCCCCTCATTGCGGAGCTGGCCGGAATGGGCCGCGCCGCGGAAGGTCATCACCCGCGTCTTCACCCAGTCGATCAGCGCGGGAAGCTGCTGCCGCGCTTCGGCCACGTCGTAGCTGTCGAGCTTGCGCCAGCCCTCATTCAGCGCCTCCCACATGTCCTGCGTCAGCATGGTGCGGGCCGACTTGGCGTTGGCGCGGGCCTTCAGCAGGCTGGAACGGATGGAGGAGGGATTGTCGAGGTCGAGCATCAGGAAAGCGATGGCGTCGCTCTCCGTCACCTGGGCGCCTTCGGGGAAATGGTTGAGCGCTCCGGTGGCCCGCACCACCGATCGCCATTCATCGCGATGATGCGCGCCGGGCAGGATCGCCATGCGCTGGCCCATGGTCAGCAGGCGGGCCGTGGCCTCCGCCCGCTCCATGTAGCGCGCCATCCAGAAGAGATTTTCGGCGGTGCGGCTCAGCATGGGCGGGCCTCCGCCATCCCGGCAAAAGCTGGGATCTCAGGCGAGAAGGCACAGCATATCCGCACGAAATCCCAGTTTTCGCTGGGATGACGAATAAGGAAAAGGGACAGGTCCACGATCATCAATCCTGCAAAACCCAGGTGTCCTTCACCCCGCCGCCCTGGCTGGAGTTCACGACGAGCGATCCTTCGGTCAGCGCCACGCGGGTGAGGCCGCCGGGCACCAGCCTGATCTGCTTGCCCACCAGGCAATAGGGACGGAAATCCGCGTGGCGCCCGACCACCGCCGCCGGGCCGAGCGTGGGAACCGTCGACAGGTCCAAGGTCGGCTGGGCGATGAATTCGCCGGGATTGGCCCGGATGCGGTCGGCATAGGCGGCGATCTCGTCCTTGGTCGATTTCGGCCCGATCAGCATGCCGTAACCGCCCGACCCATGGACTTCCTTCGCCACCAGTTCGTGCAGATTTTCCAGCACATAGGCGCATTCGTCCGGCTTGCTGCATTGCCAGGTCTGGATATTGTCCAGGATCGGCTGCTCGCCGAGGTAGAAGCGGATCATCTCCGGCACATAGATGTACACGGCCTTGTCGTCCGCGATGCCCGATCCCGGCGCGGACGCAAGCGTCACCCCGCCATTGCGATAGACGTTGAAGATGCCCGGCACGCCCAGCAGGCTGTCGGGCCGGAACACCAGCGGATCGATATATTCATCGTCGATGCGCCGGTAGATGACGTCGACCGCCTTCGGCCCCAGCGTGGTCTTCATCCACACCCGATCGTCATCGACGAACAGGTCCGCCGGCTCCACAAGCTCCACGCCCATCAGGTCGGCGAGAAAGCTGTGCTCGTAATAAGCGCTGTTGAGCGAGCCGGGCGTCAGCACCACCACCACCGGATCGCCCTTGCAGGCCGGGGGCGCGACCTCCTTCAGGCTTTTCAGCAATTCCGCCGGATAATCGTCGACCGGCGCGACCACCCCCTGCGCGAACAGTTCCGGGAACATGCGGGTCATGATCTCGCGATTTTCGAGCATGTAGGAGACGCCGGAGGGGGTGCGGCAATTATCCTCCAGCACCTCGAACCGGGTCGGCCCGGTGCGGACGATGTCGATGCCGACGATATGGCTGTAGACCTTCCCCGGCGGGGTGAAGTCGGCCATTTCGGCCAAATAGGCGCTGTTCCGGTAGATGATGTCGGCGGGCATGATCCCCGCCTTCACGATTTCGCCGCGATGATAGACGTCGTGCAGGAAGGCGTTAAGCGCGCGCGCCCGCTGGCGGATGCCCTTGTCCAGCACGCGCCATTCCTGGCCGGTGAAGATGCGCGGCAGCAGGTCGAAGGGGATCAGCCGTTCCGGATCGCCGCCCTCGCCATAGACGGCGAAGGTGATGCCGATGCGCCGGAAGATCGCCTCCGCCTCATCCATCCGACGATTGAGCCCGGCAATACCCGTCCGCTCCACCCAGTTCTGCACTTCCGCGTAACAGGGGCGTATCGAACCGTCCGGCTCAAACATTTCGTGGAAGGGCAAAGTGTCGATCCTCCCTCAGCCGGCATTCGGCTAGTTGTGCATTGCAACATTAGTGCAACAGGAAGGAACGAATGCAAGCGGAAAATCCGCCTATGCCTAACAGGAAGGAAAGGATGGTAGCGGATGAACGCTACCGCCTCGACAGTCTGCTGAAGCAGTTCAGGGTTTGAACGGCGCCATTTCGAACTGTAAGTGGAACCTATGGAGGAAAAATCGACCGCCCTAGCGCGCTACAGCAGGCCCGCCCTGCCGCAGTCAGTATCACGTCAGCTTCGCCAAGAAGCGGGCTTTGGATGCGCGAAGTGCGGGCACCCATATATCGAGTATCACCACATTATACCCTTCGTGGAAGAGAAGCATTTCAGACCAGAGGATATGATCGCTCTGTGCGGCAACTGTCATCCGTCCGTAGGGAAGCAGGGACGTGACCGGCAGTACAAGCTTAAGGCGTCGCCCCATAACAAAAAGACCGGACGATTCAGCGGCGCTTTGGAGTTCGATAAACGTGACCTGATATTCAAAGTAGGGGGAAGTTGGTATGAGAACATTCAAAATATTATCCAACTGCATGACACCCCCATCATCAAGTGTCGTATTGAAGATGGGCAGGCGTTGGTATCGATATGCATCATGGATAGCCAATTTCGACCGCTTCTCAGTATCGAAGACAATCAGGTCAGCTTTCGCGTAAGCGACATTTGGGATTTCAGCTATCAGCACAACGTCGCAGTAGTTCGTTACGGCAAAGGGAAGATTGCGCTCAAGATCGACTTCCGGGGGCCAGAGGCGACGATCGAGGGCACGCTCAATGTCGGCAACCGGATCATGATCCTTGGAGCTGATGAAGCGCAGATACCTGGCGGGGCGACCATTCGGGGCATGCGAGTCTCGAATGGCTTCACGGGGATTCAGCTAGGCGATCCCGATTTTCCTCTGCCCAAATATTCCGCATGGCCCAGATTGTAACCGGGAGCGTCCTTTGAATAGAAAGCCACGCTTTAGCCTTCAAAGCATTGTTCATTGATGACCCGAGAGCGGATAGGATCGGCCATTCGCGGCCTCTATCCGCATAAGGATTGAAGCCGCCAGTTTACATTTAATTGTAAACTGCCCCGGTTGACCAGCGCTAAGTGCTTGAAAAATGGTAGCGGAGGAGGGACTTGAACCCCCGACACGCGGATTATGATTCCGCTGCTCTAACCAGCTGAGCTACTCCGCCCCATGGGCCGTCCGCCGGGCCGTGCCCTGCGGTGAGGCGGCGCTATAAGCAGAGCGCGCTGATGGGTCAACGGGGTTTCACCGCATCGTGAAATTTCTCTGGCCGCGTCATCCGCCGCCGGTGAGGATCGCGGCGAGCCACCATCCCGGCACTGCGGCGATGGCGAGGAAGGCGCCCAGCGGCACCCGCGTCGTGCCATCGACCCGCCTGCCCGTCGCCATGACGGCGACGACCGACAGCAGCCCCACGGTCGCCGCCAGCAGCAGGATGAAGGGCAAGGCCTGCCAGCCGAACCAGGCGCCGAGCGCGCCCAGCAGCTTGGCGTCGCCCAGGCCCAGCCCGTCCCGCCTCCGCGTCCGCCGATAGCCGAGCGCGATCAGCAGCAGCGCGAGGTAGCCGGCCAGCGCGCCGATCGCCCGATCCGCCATCGTCGCTTCGGTGGCCCAAGGACCAAGGGTGAAGCCCAGAAAGGCCAATGGCAGGGTCAGCGCGTCGGGCAGCCAGAAATGCCGCCTGTCGAGCACCGCCAGCGTCAGGAGCAGCCAGCCCAGCAGAGCCCATCCAACCCCGCCCGGATCGGGCGCAAACCCCAGCGCAAGCGCGCCGATGATCGCGCATCCCGCCTCCACCCGTCCATGCAGCGGATCGATGGGCGCGCCGCAGGTCCGGCACCGCCCCCGCTGAATCAGCGCGCTCAGCATCGGCACCAGATCGACTGCGCCAAGCACGCGCCCGCAGCCGTCGCAGGCCGACCGGCCGCGCAGCACGCTCCGGCCCCTGGGCCAGCGCAGGATGATCGTGGCCAGGAAGCTCCCGGCTATGGCTCCGGCTGTCGCGCCCAGCAGGGCGGGAAGGGCCTGGATCACAGCGTCCCTTCGATCTTCAGCACGCGCGCGCCCCCGGCTTCTGCAAAGCCCGCCTTGGCCAATGCCTCGCCCAGGGCGGCGTCGGCGGTTTCCACCCGCATTTCCGCCTGATAGCGACCCGATCGCCAGATGCGCAGATCAAGCTTTTCCAGTCCCGACTGGCTGACCAGCGGCAACAGCAGCGCTTCGCCGTCGCAACTGGCCACGCCCGAAAGGCCCTGCGACAGATTGAGGCCCGGAAACTGCCCCGCCATTCGCGCCCGCACCCGCCCCTCTGCATGGCCGCAGCGGTCGCCGGAGAACCAGGCCGACACATCCTCCATGACAAGGCTGCTGAGCGGCAGCGGCGCGAAGGTCCGGCCCAGCGGCACTGCGCCCGTCACATCGTCAATACCCATGCGCCCGAAGCCGACGGTCAGCGCGCCGCCCAGATCGTCCGCCGCGCCGTTGCGGCGCCAGACGTCGAACCGCGCCCGTCCCGCCAGCAACGACAGGGGCGACAGGCCGGCATGGACCGACCCCAGCGGCACCGTGCCCAGCATCAGCCGGTCGATCCCGCCGCTCCACACCGTGCCGCGCACCTCCCGCGCCGCCACGCCCAGCCGCTCCAGCCCCGCCATGCCGAGCGCGATGCGCATCGGCAGGAAGATGACGAAGCCCATCGCGAACAGGGCGATGATCGCGATGCGCGTCCGTCGCGAAAGGCCAAGCCCCATCACCGCTCGCCCCGCACCAGCACGGCCTGCACCGATACGCTGCCCGCCGTCGCCGCCGGCCGCGCACTCATCGTTTCGACCCGGATGCCCTGCCCTTCCAATGCGGCAAGCCATGACAGCAGCGCGACCGGCCGGACGGAGGCCATCGCCATGTCGATCCGGTCCGCGCCCTGCGCCTGCGCGCGTTCCAGCGTCAGCCCGGCCTCGCCAGCGCTCTGGCCGATGAACTGCTCCAGCGGCACGCCCGCATCGACCGTCGCCGTCGTGCGCGGCAGGGATTTCAGCAGCGTCACCTTGGCGCGGATCGCGGCGTTGCGGTCCGTCGCCTCCCGCAACGCGTCCCCTGCCGAACGCTGGGCCGCGTCCAGCGGCCGCGCCACGCCCAGCCACAGGATCACCACCGCCAGCAGCGCGAACATCACGCCCAGCATCCATTGTTCGCGGGGGCTTCGTTCGCCCCATAATGCCTGCAACCGTTCCATCATGACCGCACCGTGATGTCCGCCAGCATCCGCCCGCCGGGATCCTGCGAAGGCGTCGCCGTGATCGTGAAGCCCGCCGCCTGCAACGCCAGCAGCACGCTGTTGATGTCATCTCCCTTCGCCGCCGCCAGCGTGGCGCGGATCATTCCGTCGGGATCGCGCGACAGCGCCGTCAGCGATACGCCCGGCACATCCTGCATCGCGCTCAACAGGCCGGAAACGGGCGCGGTGAAGGCATAGCCGCCCGCCCCCCGCGCCGCGAGCCGGCGGTCCATCTCCACCTCCGCCTGGAGGAGGTCGTTCGCCCCCGGCACCACCTGCCGCGCCAGGGCCAGGCTTTCCGCGTCCAGCCCGCTCGCCGCGAAATGCCGTTTGGCAAGGCCGACCAGGGCGATGGACAGGCTGACGAGCAGGATGAGGGCGCTCCACAGCGCGATGCGAGCCATGGTCCGCTTGTCGAAGGACCGCCGCACCCGCTTGGCGAAGTCGCCCTGCCGCAGGTCGAGCGGCGGCCGGTCCAGCGCGGCGATCGCCCGCGCATCGATCTGCCCTGCGGGGACGTCCCGCACCACGGCATCGCCGACCAGTTCCGGCAGGGCCAGGTCGCCCGCCAGCGCCAGATCGGCCCCCCGCAGCACCGCTTCGCCGCCGATCACGCCGCGCTCGAACCCCTCCTGCGGTTCGGGCAGCAGCAGCGGGGCAGGCACGATGATGTCGGGGTCCAGACCATGATGCTGCGCCCAGAGCAGCCAGTGCTGCATGTCCGCCCGCGCCGCCACGGCGACGCAATGCGGCCGCGCCGGATCGTCATTCTCGTCCGCCGCGGCGAAAAGCTGGTCCGCCGGCGCGATCC
>NZ_ATDO01000058.1:0-7604 GCF_000445085.1 Sphingobium sp. HDIP04
GGATAGGCGCCCTGGTGCAGCGTCACCAGCGCCGCCGGCGGCACCAGCATCACCGTCATATCCTCCGGCAGCGCCGCCAGGCCGCAGGCAGCGAGCCAGTTCGTCCCCGCCCCCTTCCGCACCACGGCGCCGTTCGCCACCCGCATCCACAGCGGCTCCGCGCCCGGCTGTTCCGGCAGGGCGACGATCAATCCCTCGCTCACGCGCCGGTCCCCCAATTGCGGCGTATCAGCGTGGCCGGACTTTGCCGCGCATCGATCAGCGCTCGTTCGACCACCTGCGTTCCCCCGACATCCACCGACACTTCCACTTCGAAAAATCCCGTCGTCAACTTGACCTGCCGCGCCGCCTCCTCCAGCGGACTGAGCCCCGCCAGCGACGGCGCGCGCCAGAATTCCACCGTGCTGCCGTAGCCATCCGCCGGGCGCTGCGCCAGCAATTGCCGCGCCTGCGCGACGCTCAGCTGCCCCTGCATCAGCATGGCGAAAAGCGGCGCCTGATCGGGCAGCAGCGTATTGATGTTGATGGGCGACAGATCGGCGGTCGGCAGGGCGCAGACCCATGGCCGCACCAGCCCGTAAATGGCCGACGTCACCCCGTTGACCGCCCGCAATTCGCTGGGGTCGACCATGAAGCGGTTGGCCGCGCGATAGGGCCGCGGCGCCCGCGCATAGGTCTCGTCCTCCGCGCCGCCGGGCTGGGGCGCGCCATCCGTGTCGATCCAGTCGGCCAGCGACGCCGCCGCCACTTGCGCCTGCCGCGCATCGACTCCCAGCGCCTGCAACAGCGCCTGGAACTGCGACACGCCCACCGGACGCACCTTCAGGTCAGCCTCTGTCTCGCCCGCGACCACGCTGTTGAGGTTGAAGCAATTGCCCCCGTCCGTCACCCGCGCCGTGGCCACGCCGCCCGGCACGGATATGGCCTGGGGCGTGCCCATCCAGTTGCCCGCCAGCGTGGTCTTGCCCGGACTGGCCGCCACCAGGTCGCCTATGCGCAACCGGGCGATCTCCGTCCCGGCATCGGCAAAGGCGCGCGCCTGGTCGACCGCGCCGCCATTGCCGGTCATCCGCGTGGCCAGCGCCAGCCGCTCCAGCGCGGTGGAGGCGACCACAGCCATCACCGCCACCAGCAGCAGCACGGTGAGCAGCGCCGCGCCGCGCTCTCCCGGCTTGCGCGGGTCAGCCATTGGCCGGCGCCCCTTCCGGCCTTTCCGCCGGCCCCGGCCCCACCAGGAAGCGCAGCGTCACCGGCGGCTCCCCGGTCCGCGTCACTATCATCTCCACGGCGCGGGGCATCAGGTCGGGCTGGGTCGGCGCCCATTGGTCGCGCCACTCCCCGCCAGCGTCGCGGAAGCGCAGCGCGACATCCTCGACCCCGGTGAGCAGCGCGGCCGGCTCGTCGCCCGCCGCGCCGTCGACCTGCGCATAGGTGCGCCGCTCCAGCCGCCCCTGCCGCACCCAATATTCGACTTTCTGGAGGGAGGGCCGCGGCAGGTCGCCCAGATTGTCCCACCCGCCGCGCACGAACTGGAGGACGGGCAGGCTCTCCCCCTCCCGATGCGACCAGAAAGCGGGCGCCAGCGTACCCGCTTCAGTGCGGCTGATGCGCGGCACCGCCTGCCCCAGATCGGCCGCCAGAGCGCCGCTCGCCCGCTGCACGGCGGCCATGTCGTCCAGCCGCAGCTTGATCTGCGCCTGCGCCGACACGCCGTTGCCCAGCAGCAGCACGCCCGCCGCCGCCAGCATGGCGAAGATCGCCAGGGCCACGAGCAGTTCGACCAGGGTGAAGCCCTGCTGGGCGGAGCGCGCCCTTGTCATTGCACCACCCGCACGAAACTCAGCACCACGGGGGAGGAACCCGCCTGCCCGTCGACGGTCAGATCGACCTGCAACAGGCGCTTGTCGTCCATCGCCTTGACTTCCCGCGTCCAGTGCCAGCGCCGCCCGCCATTGTCGACGTCGCCCTCTTGAGAACCAAGCGAAGGCGGCGCGGGGTCGGTCTGCACCTCCACCATCAGGTTGCGCGCGACGATCTGACCCATCGCCTTGCTGTCGAGGTCGGCGGCGGTGTGCAGGGTCACGCCCTGCAAGCGCACGAGAGCCAGCGCGGCAAGGCTGAACACTGCCAGCGCGACCAGCATTTCGAGGAGGGTAAAGCCGTGCTCCTCCCCACGCGCCTTGCGGCAACGTGACAGCATGAGGCGCGTCCTACCCACCGACGACGACCTTTCCGGCCATGTCGACCGAAATCGAGACCCGTTCTCCCTCGCGGGCAAGGATCACGGTCATCGGATCGGTCGGCAAGCCCGTCCCGTCGAAACCGATCTGCTGCCGTCCGTCCTTGCCGACCAGCGCTCGCGTCCCCGGTTTCCAGTCAGCGGTGGCGAAGGGCTTATCCTCCAGCCCCACCCATTGCCCGCCGTCGCGGCGTTGAAAGCCATAGCCGGAAGGCGATACCCACACCCCCATGGGACGCGCCGTAACGACCGCTTCGTCGCGGGCCGCGGCCAGGCGCGCGGCGAAGCGGTCGGCATCCTCTATCACGCGCCCGCGCGGATCGGGGATCGCCAGCACGACCGCAGCCGAAATGAAGCCGATGATCGTCAGCACGACCATCAGCTCGATCAATGTGAAGCCCGTCTGCCCCTTCGTTTCGAGCGAAGTCGAGAAACGGCAGGCCTCCTCCTTCCCGCCTCCGCCGAACGAGGGGCGGAAACGATCAAAGCTCGCTGGAATAGATGTCGGCATTTTCATTGTCGCCACCCGGCTGCCCGTCCGCGCCCAGCGAACCGATGTCGAACGCGCCCCTTCGTCCCGGCACGACATAGCTGTAGGGCCTGCCCCAGGGATCGTTCGGCAGCTTCTTGATATAGCCCCCGCGCCGGTAACGCTGCGGCTGGACGAGCGAGGCCGGCGGGCTGATCAGCGCCTGCAGCCCGTCCGTCGCGGAGGGATAGGTCAGGTTGTCGAGCCGATATTGCTCCAGCGCCTGTTCGATGGTGGCGATGTCGGCCCTGGCCTTCTCCACCCGCGCCGTGTCCGTAGCCGGAATGACGTTGATCGCCACGATCGTCGCCAGCAGGCCGATGATGACGATCACGACCATCAGTTCGACCAGCGTGAAGCCGTGTTCGGCGGAACGCCTCAAGGGCGTGAAGCCGTGTTCGGCGGAACGCCTCAAGGGCGCGAAGCCGTGTTCGGCGGAACGCCTCACGGGCGTGAAGCCGTGTTCGGCGGAACGCCTCAAGGACGTGAAGCCGTGTTCGGCGGAACGCTTCAAGGACATGAAGCCGTGTTCGCCCATTGCGCCATCCTGCTCCTGCCTTCGCAGGAGCACGGCGCACTTCAACCTCTTCAAATCGGGCATAAACACTCCTCAGGCCCCGGTAAGGCTCTGCAATTGCAGGATCGGCAACAGGATGGACAGGATGATGACCGCGACGATGCCGCCCATCAAGATGATGATCGCCGGCTCCAGCATGGCCAGCGCGGCGGAGGTGAAGCTATCGAATTCCCGCTCCAGATAGTCCGCCGCCCGCTCCAGCATGCTGTCCAGCCGCCCGGCGCTCTCTCCGCTCGCCGCCAGATAGACCAGCAAGGGGGGAAACACCCCCGCTCGCCGCAGCGCCGCCGACAGGCTGCCGCCGCCGCGAATGGCCTCCACGATCTCCTCCGACGCCTGGCGCAGCACCCGGTTATGGACGGTCTGGGTGGTCAGCGACAGCCCCTCCATCAAAGGCAGGCGGCTGGCCACCATGGTCGAGAGCGTCCGCGCCATCCGCGCCGCATGAAGGTCGCGGATCAGTCGTCCCAGCAAGGGCAAGCGCAGCAGCGTCGCATCGAAACGATAGCGGAAGCTCTCGATTTTCAATGCCCGCCAAAAGCCGAAGCCAGCCACCCCCAGCAGGATCGCCAGCAGCCACCAATAGCCCGCCAGAAAGGCCGAAATCCCCATCACCATGCGGGTGAGCAGCGGCAGTTGCTGGCCCACCGTGTCGAACTGCTCCACTACCTTGGGGACGACGAAGATCATCAGCGCCGCGACCACGCACACCGCAAAGGCGGCAAGCACGGAAGGATAGGCGATGGCGGTCAGCACCTTCGACCGGATCACCGCCTGCCGTTCCATGAGGTCGGACAGGCGCTCCATGATCGTGGGCAGGCTGCCCGAACTCTCGCCCGCCGAGATCATCGCGCGGTAGAGCGGCGGGAAGCTCCTCGGCTCGGCGCCCAGGGCATCGGCCAGCCGCCGCCCCTCCAGCACGCCAGAATGCACCTTGCCGACAATGGCCTGCACATGCGCCTGCTCGCTTTGGCGCCCGATGGTGCGCAGCGACTCCTCCAGCGGACTGACCTGGATCAGCGTCGACAACTGCCGGGTGAACAGCGTCAGTTCCTTGGCCGAAAGGCGGGGCGCGCGCAGCGACAGCCCTGCCCGCCTGCGCGCCTTCTCCACCGCGCCCGGCTCGATCCGCACGATGAACAGCTTGCGCGCATCCAGCTTCGCCCGCGCATCCTCGACCGTTTCGGCCTTGATCGCGCCCTTGCGCTCGCGCCCGGCGGGGTCGATGGCGATATAGTCGAACTCAGCCATCCGGGATCGTTTCCACCTCGCCCGCGTCGCGCCGGGACACGCGGATCGCCTCTTCCGCCGTGGTCTGGCCGTCCCGCACCAGCGCCCGCGCCGCCGAACCCAGATTGGGGGCGTTCAGGAAAGCATGGCGCGCCACCAATGATTCATCGCCGCCGTCGTTGATCAGGCGGCGGATGGTGTCGTCCACCCGGATCGCCTCGAACACGCCGATGCGGCCCTTGTAGCCGGTGCCGTTGCATGCCTCGCATCCCCGCGCCCGATAGATGATCGTGCCCGGATCGAAGCCCAGCAGGGCGCTGGCGGACTTGTCCGCCTGCACCGGCTCCCGGCAATGCTGGCAGAGCCGCCGCACCAGCCGCTGCGCGATCACGGCGCGCAGGGTGGAGGCGAGCAGGAACGGTTCCACCCGCATGTCGCGCATCCGCGTGATCGCGCCCACGGCATCGTTGGTGTGGACGGTGGACAGCACCAGATGCCCCGTCAGGGACGCCTGCACGGCGATTTCGGCCGTCTCCCGGTCGCGGATTTCGCCGACCATCACCACGTCGGGGTCTTGGCGCAGGATCGCCCGCAGCCCCGCCGCGAAGGTCAGTCCGACCTTGGCGTTCACCTGCGTCTGGCCGACGCCCTCGATCGCATATTCGACCGGGTCTTCGACGGTCAGGATATTGCGCGTGCCGTCGTTAAGTTGTCGCAGCCCCGCATAGAGCGTCGTCGTCTTGCCCGATCCCGTCGGTCCGGTGACCAGGATGATGCCATTGGGTTCCTGCAACCCCTCCCGGAAAATCCTGTCCGCCGCCCCGGCCATGCCCAGCAGGTCGAGGTTCATGCCCGCATTCTCCTTGTCGAGAATGCGCAGCACCACCCGCTCTCCCGCCCGGCTCGGCAGGGTCGACACGCGCACGTCGAGCAGCTTCCCGCCCAGCGTCAGCCCGATCCGCCCGTCCTGCGGCACGCGCCGCTCGGCTATGTCGAGGCGGGCCATCACCTTGATGCGGCTGACGACGACCGGCGCGACATGCGGCGGCATCCGCAAGGTTTCGCGCAACACGCCGTCGACGCGCATCCGCACGATCAGGCCGGTCTCATAGGGTTCGATATGGATGTCCGACACGCCCTGCCGCGCCGCTTCGGCGATGATGCCGTTGATAAGGCGGATGGCAGGCGCATCGTCCGCGCTGTCGAGCAGGTCGTCGGCGGTCGGAATGTCGGCGGCCAATATGTCCAGCTCGTCCGCCCCGACGTCGAGCGATCCCGCCATGGCCGCCGCGCTGCCCTCCATCGCATAATGGTCCGACAAATGCCGGTCGAACTGCGCGGCATCGACGAAACGCACGTCGAAGCTGCGCGCCAGATGCCGCCGCACCTCCAGCAGGACGCGGGGATCGCTGCCTTCGCGCACGGCGATGGTCAGCCGCTCTCCCTCCAGCGGCAGCATGACCACGCCATGCCTGCGCGCGAAGGCATAGGGTATGTCGACGGCGCGGGGGGCGATATGCGGGGCAATCGCTCCATCTTGCTCCTGCGCAGGCAGGAGCCCAGGGCCAGATTGCGCTTTCCCACCCTGGACTCCTGCCTGCGCAGGAGCACGTTGCTGCTCGTCGTTCACGGCTTTGCCTCACTTGGCGGAACGGGCCGCACCACGTCGCTCGACTGGCGGGCGGTCGGTTCGATGATCTCGGCGGGCGGCCGCGCCACGGCGTCGCCCGGCTGCGGCGCTGCGGCCGGAGGAGCCGCACCCATATAGTCGCGCACCAGTTCGTCGATGCTCGGCTCCTGTTCCGGATTGCGCAGCAACTGCATGCCGCGAATATAGCCGTAGCGCTGCTGCGTCAGTTTCTGCGCATCCTCCTTGGACCGCAGGATGGTGGGGCGGATGAAGACCATCAGGTTCGTCTTGGTCCGGCTCTTGCTGCGCGACTTGAACAGTTCGCCAAGGCCGGGAATGTCGGACAGCAGCGGAATGCGCTCTATCGTCTTGCGCTCATTGTCGTCCAGCAGGCCGCCCAGCGCCAATATCTCGCCATCGTCGACCGTCACGGTCGTCTCGATCTCGCGCTTGTTGATGATGAGGTCGCTGTTGTTGTTCGACACCGGCCCGGCGACGCTGGACACTTCCTGCTTCAGGAACAGCTTGATCGCGCCGCCGGTGTTGATCTGGGGCTTCACCTCCAGCTTGATGCCGACATCCTGCCGCTGGACGGTACGGAACTGGTTGTCGAAATTCTGGCTCAGCGCCTCGCCCGTCGTCACCGGCACCTGCTGGCCGACCAGGATCGACGCCTTCTGGTTGTCCAGCGTCATGACGGAGGGGGTGGAGAGGATGTTGCTGTCGGTGTCGGACCGCACGGCGTTGATGATCGCGCCCAGCACCCCATTGTCGCCCAGTTGCGTGGCGATGCCGCCAAAGCCCCCGGTCGCGTTCAGCAGCGAACTGACCGCCGCTTCCTGAAGCGTGTCGCCCAATTGGCTGTTCTCCGTCGTCACCGTGGTGGTGCCGTTGACCGTCGTGGTCGTCCGGTTGAGCCGGGTCGCGGCATAGGCGCCCGCCAATGTCAGGATGTTGGGATTGGCGTTAGAATAGTTGGTCGCGGCAAAGCCGGTCTTGGTGCTGCCGATCAGGAATTGCACGCCCAGCTTCCTGGCGGCGGCGTCGCTGATCTCGACGATGATCGCCTCCACCAGCACCTGTTCGCGCCGCGTGTCGATCTGGCGGATCGTCTCGCCCAGCATCCGCTGCACGTCGCTGTTCGCCGCGACGATGATCGCATTGGCGCCTTCATAGCGGGTGACGATGGCAGGGCCGCGGGACGAAATCCCGTTGCCGCCCGAACCGCCCGACCCCGCCACCATGGTCGAGGCGGCGGCAGGCGCGGCGGAGGGCGGGGTTCCGGCGGCCGGGGTTGAAGCGGTCACGGGCGAAGCGGTCGCCTGGCCCACCAGTTGCTGCAACACCGGCAGCAGCTTTTCGGCATCGGCATGTTCCAGCCAGTAGACGCGGATTTCGG
>NZ_ATDO01000059.1:0-49839 GCF_000445085.1 Sphingobium sp. HDIP04
GGCCGCCTGCCGGTCCAGGTCGCGCGCCATCTGCGCCAGCCGCGCCACCGTCCCGGCATCGCCCCGGATCGCGACGGCGTTGCTGCTGTCGATCGGCACGACGGTCGCGGGCTTCGCCGCCCCTTCCCCGCCCGTCGTCACCAGCGCCTGCAGGGACGTCGCGATCTCCCGCGCCCCGGCATTTTTCAGCACGACCGTGGTGGTCGAGGCCGTATCCCGGTCGATCCGCGCGATCACCTGCCGGATGCGCCCGATATTGTCGGCATAGTCGGCCACGACCACGCTGTTGCCCGCCCGGTTCGCCGTCACCGAACCATCCTTGCTGACCAGCGGCCGCAGCGTTTCCAGCGCGC
Source organism: Sphingobium sp. HDIP04 (assembly GCF_000445085.1). NCBI lineage: Bacteria > Pseudomonadati > Pseudomonadota > Alphaproteobacteria > Sphingomonadales > Sphingobiaceae > Sphingobium > Sphingobium sp. HDIP04. The sequence goes on from NZ_ATDO01000059.1 coordinate 354, forward strand.
TCGCCGCGTCGATGGAGCGCAGGCGGAACACCTCCGTCACGAACTGGTTGCGATTGGCCGCCCGGCCCACGGCGCTGGGCTGGCCCGCCGCGCCGTCCGCCGGCTGGATGCGATAGGCGCCGCCCGGCGCCGGCACCGCCACCAGTCCGTTCGCCCGCAGGGTCGACAGGAAAATCTCGAAATATTCGGACCGCGACAGGGGCCGGTCGGTCACGACGGAAACCTTCCCCGACACGCGGTTGTCGATGATGAAGGTCCGCCCCGTCACCCGCGCCGCGTCCTGGATGAAGGCGCGGATGTCGGCGTCGCGCACGTTCAGCGTCTGCTGCGCCATGACCGGCGATGCGATGGGAGCCGCCAGCGCGAGGGCCATGGCGGCGGAAAGAAGCGGTTTTCTGGTCATTGGCCTTGCAGTGTCAGATTGACGGAGGATGTGGCCGCGCCGCGTTCCACCATCAGGGAAATGCGCGCGCCGGGCATGATCCTGCCCTGCAGCGCCTGAAGATCGCTCAGCGATCCTATGGGCTGGCCATCGACCTGGGTGATGACGTCGCCGGGCTGGAAGCCGGCCTGCTGGAAGCCCGGTCCCCTGGCCGTCAGGATCAGGCCGGTGACGCGCCCGTTCTGCATCCGGGGGGTGAAGCCGACGTCGCGCTTCAGCGTGTCGGCGCTAGGATTGTCCATCCCCGCCACCGGCGGCGGCGGAAGCGAACCCTCCGGCGCGGCGACGGGCGCGGGCTGCGACTGGTCGAGGAAAACCTGCTCCTCCGCCCCGCCCCGGTCGATGGTGATATGGTCGAAGGCGACCGCCTTCAGCACCACGCCGGGCATGATCTCCTCCCCCACGGCAAAGCTGTTCTGCACCCCGTCCGGCCCCGCCACGATGGCGGAACCCAGTCCCGACCCTTCGTTCAGCCGGATGCCGTAGACCGTCAGCGCCAGGGAGGTCACGACGCCCCCGCCCGCCTGTTGGGGGCCACCGCGATAAAAGGGGTCGAAGCGGGAAAACAGGGCCTGCCGCTCCGCGACGGAGAGGAAGCGGGCCTGCCGCCCTTCCCAGGGGCCGAAACTGCCGACGGGCGTCAGCACCGCCCAGACCAGCGCCGCGCACAGCAGCGCCAGCACGCCCAGAAACAGCTTCTCGACCGCCGCCAGCCAGTCGACGGGCCGCAGCCGCCCGCCCATGTTCCGGATATTCTCGCTGAAAGCCACACGCATGCGCGTCGTTCATCCCCCTCGATATCGGCGCCTGCTATAAAATCGGTTTTACCACCGGATGACACTATTGTGACGCTTTGATGACAATCGCAACGACCGAAGCGACGGCGCTTGCATTTCGCGCGGCCAGCGATAGCAAAAGGCCTGATTTCCGCTTCCTGGACCCGCCGATGGCAGACAGCCTTCCCTCCTTCGCCGCCGACGCCGATCCCGCCTGGATCGCGTCCCACCCCCGCGTCCAGCGCGTGCCCAGCCGCGACCTTACCCTGTTCATCCAGCGCCATTTCCTCTCGGCGGAGGAATGCGCCGGCCTGGTCGAACGGATCGACGCCCACCGCCGCCCCTCCACCATCGCGGACGCGAATGGCGACGGATATTTCCGCACCAGCGAGACATGCGACCTGGATGCTTCCGACCCGTTCGTCGCGGGGATCGACGCGAAGCTCGCCGCCTTTGTCGGCATCGACCCCGCCCATGGCGAGCCCATTCAGGGGCAGCGCTATGCGCTCGGCCAGGAATTCAAGGCGCATACCGACTATTTCGAACCCGGGGGCATCGATTTCGAACGCTTCTGCGCGGTTTCCGGCAACCGCACCTGGACGCTGATGGTCTACCTGAACGAACCGGCGGCGGGCGGCGCGACCCGCTTCGTCGAGATCGGCAAGACGGTGCAGCCCGAAACCGGCAAGCTGCTGGCATGGAACAACCGGCTGGGGCCGGGCGCCTGTAATCCCGCCAGCATCCACCACGGCATGAAGGTGCGCGGCGGGGTCAAGCATGTCATCACCAAATGGTATCGCGAGCGGCCCTGGGCGTGATCGGGCGTGGGGCGCGAATGACCGTTGGCGCCATCAGGCGCGCCGTGCTCCTGCCTGCGCAGGGGCACGGCGCGCCCTTGGAGCGATTTCCAAGCGATCGGAACTGATCGCTGGTTAAGAAATCGCGGAAAACAAAAATCCAGAGCGGCCATCTGATTCAACCAGATCGAAACCCGCTCCAGGAGAAGGCGGCGGCCGGCAGGTTCAGAAGGCGACGGTCAGCGACGCGGCCAGGGTCGTGCCGATCTTGTATCGGTTGTAGAACAGCTTGGCGCCGTCCAATTGCTGAAACTCCTGAAATTTCCGGCCGGTGATGTTGCGCGCCTCGAACTTGAACTCGCTGTTGATGCCGCCCGGCAGCTTCACCGCCTGGCGCGCCACGAAGTCCAGCGTCAGGCCCGGCTTTTCCCTGATGTCGGGCTGAAGGTTCGGGCCACGGCTGGTCACGCGGGGACTGGCGTAGGTGAGCAGCAGGGTCTGCTGCGACAGCTTGTCGGTATCTTCCAGCCCGACCTGGACGTTCACCAGATGGTCGGACTGGCCGGTCAGCGGCACGCCGTCCTGGAAATAGTCCGACGCCGCGGGCAGCGGCCCGGCGGTATAGCTGTAGGGGACGGTCGTGTCGCCTTCGCCGACCTTCAGCTTCGACCTGGTATAGGTGTAGTTGCCGATCAGCACCAGGCGCCGGCTCTGGAAGAAGGCCGCGTCGGACAGGCTGTCGAGCGGCAGATATTTCTGCGCCTCGACCTCCGCGCCGTAGAGCGTCGCTTCCGGCGCGTTGGCGAAGCTGGTCGTCACGTCATATTTGTCGTTGATGGTGGTGTAGGTTTCGATCGGATTGTCGATCTTCTTCCAGAAACCCGCCAGCGTCAGCCGTTCGTCGCGGCCCATATACCATTCGGCCCGCGCTTCCGCATTCCACAATTCGCTGTCCTGCAGGAACGGGTTGCCGCGGTAGAAGCGGTTGGATTCCGTGTCGATATAGGGCTGCGCGATCAGTTCGCGGAACTGCGGGCGGGCGATGGTCTTCGACCCGCTGATGCGGAACTGAAGCCCCTTGAACGCCTCGAACGTCAGCGTCGCGGCCGGCAGCCAATAGCTTTCGTCGATCCTGTTAACCGGGGTCAGCCCGGTATTGTAGACATCGACGCCCGTGACCGACTGCCGGCCCTTTTCATGGCGCACGCCCGCATCGATGGTCAGGCCCGGCGCCAGTTCCGCCTTCACCTGACCATAGCCCGCATGGACGCGCAGCGCGGCGTCATAGACCGGATAGTTGCCGGAAAAGTCCAGCAGCGTCATGTCGTAAAGCTGGATGGCGGCATCCGACAACAGATAGTCGGGCCGCATCTGCTGCGCGTCGATCGGCAGGTTGGTCGCATCGAAATGCAGTTCATAGCGCGACGACGTGCGCTTCGTGTCGCTGAACGCATAGCCTGTCGTCAGCGTCAGGGCGGGCGAGAATTTGTAGCTGAGGTCGGCGCCCGCCGACCACAGATCCTCGTTCAGGTCGCTGAAGGTGATCGACGCGTCGCCGCGCTGGCGGTTGAGCGCGTTGATGAAGCGATCCCCCACCGGATCGGCGGCAAGGTCGCGATTGGTGCGCACATATTCGAACTCGCGCTCATAGGGCGCCTCGCGCTGAGAATTGGCGTAGCCGCCGCGCAGATCCAGGCTGAGCGCGTCGGCCAGCCTGAACTCGCCCACCAGTTGCGTGTCTATCAACTGCCGTTCGTACCAGGCGGTGTTCTGCTTCATATAGTCCGCGCCCTCGATCTCGCCATTGTTCCGGCCGAGCGACAGGGCGCCGCGCTTCAGCGTGTCGCGGATGAAGACGTTGGTCCAGCGGATCTTCTGCTCCCCCAGTTCCAGCCCGGCCCCGAACAGCGCGTTGACGGTGACCTCATTGTCCGTGCTGACCTGCGTCCCCGTCTTGCCCGGCGCCTGGCTGAGGTCGGTCGACGCCTGCTGGAGCGATGCGCGCGTGCGCCATTTGTTGCTGTAGGACGCGGTCAGCAACAGCCCCAGGCGCCCGTCGCTCCCAACGTCGAAGGCGGTGCCGCCGTTCAGCGATCCGGAAAAGTTGAACGGCAGGCTGTTGGTCCGCTGCAGCACCGAAGTCTTGGCGTTCAGGAACTGCATCGAGATCGCCTGCAGGCCGCCCCGCGGAATGTTGGAGAAGGGAACGCCGCCCTTGAACGCCTGCGCCAGCAGCGGCGGGACGTCGCGCGAACCGTCGTCGAAACCCGTCCAGTCCGACTTGCTGCCATAATAGGTGTAGCCGAGCTGGCCGGACGTCTCCGTATTGGCCGAGCTGCCGACGCTCAGTTCCAGATAGCTTTCCGCCGGAATCGCCTTGGTCGTGAGGTTGATCACGCCGCCGCCGAATTCGCCGGGGAAATTGGCCGAATAGCTTTTCTGCACCAGCGTCGAGGCGATCACGCTGGTCGGGAAGATGTCGAGCGGCACGACGCGCTTCAACGGTTCGGGGCTGGGCAGCGGCGAACCGTTCAGCAAGGCCAGCGAATAGCGGTCGCCAAGGCCGCGCACATAGACATAGCCGCCGGACACGACCGAAAGGCCGGTCACGCGCTGGAGCGAACCGGCGATGTCGCCCTCGCCCGTGCGCTTGATGTCGGCGGCGGACAACACGTTCACCACCTGCGGCGCGGCCTGGGACACATTGCTGTTGCGGCGGCCGGTGACGATGATGTCGGAACCGGGGATGGACACGTCGACCCGCCCGGCCTGGGCGTCGGCTTCCTCCGATTGCGTCGGGGTGCCGGAGGTGACGGGCGGCGTGGGCGCGGCGTTCTGGGCCATGGCCGCAGGCGCGACCAGCGCGGTGGAAATCAGGAGCAGGCGCGCCATGTTCAGCGGCTGTGACATGAAAATGTCCCCCAAAAGAAATTCAGTGCAAAGAAGGCGGGGAAGCGCCGGATGCACGCTTCCCCGCCCCTGTTGAGGTCAGGAACCGATCAGGTGGTCGGGATGGCCGTGCAGTTCTTGCTGCTGCTGCCGAAGCTCGCCGTGACCGAGTTGCAGGTCCAGCCGGCATACCAACTGTCGTTGCTGTCCTTCACCGCGCCGACATAGTTGGTGGTGGTGAAGGCGCTGTCGACCGTCTTGGGGTCGATCGCGGTGCGGGCGGTTTCGGTCGCGCCGTTGACGAACAGGCTGGTCAGCGACGGCGTGTAGGTGAACGTGCTGTTCGGGTCGGTCGTGAAGATCGACTGGACCAGCGCCACGTCAGCGCCGCCGGTGCCCTTGAACGGGGTGGCGTTGCACTGCATGACCACCGACAGGTAGCGCGGCTTGCCCGCGTCCTGCAGCGCCGGGTCGGCATCGCGCACGGTCGACGCGCTGTTGATGCGCAGGCAGCTCTGGTCAGGGCTGACGATGATGCCGTTCACCATGGCAAGGTCGGCGCCGCCGCGCAGCATCATGGTCGCGCCGTCATCGCCGGTGTTCGACCGCTGGATATGGGTGAAGTTCGCCACCTTCAGATATTGGCGGGGCAGCGCGTCCTCGCTGGCATTGCTGTTCGTGGTCGAACCATTGGAGTCCGTCTCGGTGAAGGTGTCGCCGATGTTGGCGTTGGCGCGCTGGACGGAGATGATGAACTGGGCCGTGCCGCGGAAGCCCACGTCGGTATCCAGATTGTCGTCCTCATTGCCGGTCAGCACCAGATATTTCATGTGCGTCGAACCGCCGAACACCTCGATGCCGTCGTCCGAGCTGTTATGGACCTGGATATGGTCGATCTGCGTGCCGGTGCCCACGCCCGAGGGAGTCAGGCCCTGCAGCTCCTTGCCGTTCGACAGCACGAAACCCGAATAGCGGATCTGGACATAGCTCAACCGGCCGGAACTGTCGGCATCGTCCGCGCCGCCGTAAATGGCGTTGCTGGCGCCTTCGGTGTCGCGCGTGCAGGCGGTGGTGCCCGGCGCGGCGGCCGGCGCGTCGCAATCGGTGATCTTCGCCCGGCCGAGCAGCACGATGCCGCCCCACTGCCCGGATGACTGGTCGTTGGCGGCGCCGGTCACATTCTCGCGGCTGGTGAAGACGATGGGGCTTGTCGCGGTGCCCACCGCATTGATCTTGTTGCCGCGATTCACCGCCAGATAGGCGTTGCCGGTGCTGGCGAAGACCACCACGCCCGGGTCGATCGACAGGGTGACGTTGGTGCCGGTGCTCGCGGCGCCCTGATCGGTGCCGACGTCCACGCGGCCCGGCAGGGAATAGATGACGCCCGCGGCCTTGGCGATCGCGGTGGTGCTGTTGAACCGCGCGGGAAAGCCGCAGTTCCGCCAGGTGTTGCTGCCGTCGGTGATGGTGCCAAGGTCGGTCAACTGGTCGGAACCCGCAATCGTCGGGCAGCTCGAAGCCGGCGTCACCGCCGTCGGCGTCGGCGTGGGAGTCGGCGTGGGCGTGGGGCTGGGCGTGGGGGTGGGCAGCACGATGGTGCCTTCGCCGGGCGAAGCGATGTCGTCCGCGCCGCATGCGCCGAGCGCCGCGCAGGCGCAGCCTGCCATCAGGATGGTTTGCAGTCGGTTGAACTTGGCCATGTCGTCTCCGCTTCCGGCTTTGCCGGCATGTGATGGAATGCGGAGCGCCAAGGGGAACTAGAATCGGACAACGCCCCCTGTCGCCCTCCGAGGCGGCAGCTAGGCTCGTCAGATGACAGGCTCATTTTGATTCCGTGACGAAACGGCGTCTTTGAGATGACAGTTTGAAGACTATTCTTTCATTCGCGTGACGGCGAACGCGGCAGGGGCGCCGTCCGGTAGCGGACGACGCCCCCTCTCCCTGCACCCAGGGCTTCCGCCTGACGCCTTTTTTCAGCGCATGGCGTATTGCGCGTTCAGCCGGCCGAGAGCGCGGCGGGCGATGTCCCGCGACGATGCCTCGTTGCCGTCCGCCGTCACCAGGGGGGTGTCCGGCGCGAACCGGGCGGCCTTGTAGGCCGCATGGGCAGCATCGATGCGGCCCATGCCGGCATAGGCATTGCCCAGGTTGATGAGACGGGCCGGATCGTTCGCCGCATCGGGACGGACCGCTTCCAGGCGGCGGGCGGCGCGGCCGTAATCCCCCGCGACCAGCGCGCCGGCGGCGAGACGGCCGTCGGGCACGCCGACCACGACCACCTCCTCCGTCGCCGCGAAGGCCATGGCCGGCGCCATCGCCGCCAGCCCAAGGGCCAGAATCGCTGCCGCCTTCGCCATTCCGTTTCTCCTGAAAAAACCTTCTACAATAGCCATCAGTATTTCACTTTGATGACATGGCGACAAGGGTCCGGGAAACCCCTGGAAAGGATTTTTATCACTTTATTTTCAATGTCTTATGACTTTTACTTCGAACTGTCATAAAAGTGTAATCGAATGAAGGGGTTACGGCCCCTTCCGATTCGCGCCAGGAGCGCGCAGGGCTGAACGATCCGCGATAGGCGGCTGTCGGGGACATGGATTTTCGGGAAGAAGGGTCCGGAGGGTTCTGTTGCCCGGCCCCTCCGGAGGCCGCTGAATTCCCTTCTGTTGCCCGGTGGGTTCAACCGCGTTCTTTTTGAGTAATGTCCGGCCGTGAGGCCATCAATTACGCAGCAAGAGCAAGAGCCTCGTTATCGTTGGCACTTGTGAGTTTTGAACCTTTTTACGGCTTACTCAGGCCGGGTGAAAATATCGCTTTTCAACACACGTCGATCCTAGTTCGGCCCCGTCAGACACCCCCTCGCGAAAGGGGATATGTGGTGGAGCCGCCGGGTACCGCCCCCGGGTCCGCTGCGCCTATTGCACGACACGATTTATCACCATAGCCGGGCGAACCCGGCACGGGCCTATATGGAGAGGCGCGGACCGTTTATCAAGCCGCAGCTGAATCGGGAGGAAAAGGCATGTGCATCATGGCGATGGCGTGGGACGCGCACCCGCACTGGCGGCTGATCCTGATCGGCAATCGCGACGAACTCCACGCCCGCCCGGCGGCGCCGCTCGCCCGGTGGGAGAATCCGGACCATCTGATCGCGGGGCGCGACCTGCTGTCCGGCGGAACCTGGCTGGGCGTGTCGGAACAGGGGCGCGCCGCGATCGTCACCAACCTGCGCGGCCATGGCGATCCCCATCCCGATCGCGCCTCTCGCGGCGCGCTGGTTACGGACCTTCTGAGCGGCCGGGAAGCGGCTCCGCCGGCGGATTTCAATCCGTTCAACCTGATCCTGGTCGAAGGGGATCGGGCGCAGTTCCTGACCAACCGCCCCGCCCCGTTGCGCACCGACCTTGCGCCCGGCCTTTACGGCCTTTCCAACGGCACGCTCGACGCGCCCTGGCCCAAGACGCTGGCCCTGAAATCCGCCCTGCTCGACTGGCTGGTCGCGGGAGCCGACGATCCGCTGACGCTGTTCGACGCCCTCCGCGCGGAAAGCCTGCCCCATGCCGGCATCGCCCCCGACGCGCCCTCCGACGTTCCGGCCGAGGCGATGGTGTCGCCCATCTTCATCCGAAATCCCGTCTATGGCACGCGATGCAGCACCATCGTCGCGGTGGACGCGCAGGGGCAAGGCGTCATTGCGGAGCGCCGCTTCGACGCGGACGGCGCGCAATCGGGGGAAAGCGGCATGGCCTTCCACTGGCCCGAAAGAGGCCAATGACGCGAAACGGCCGGCAGCGGCCATCCCGGCGGCGGCGAGCTACTCCAGTCCCGCGATCGCGCGCCGGTCGCATCGCCGCTCTCCGCGCCGCACCGGCGACCAGCCGGGCACCTGGATCGACTGCCCGACCCTGAGCGGCGCGAAGCGACGCCGTTCAATGCCCGCGCAGCGCAGATAAAGCTCCAGCATCCTGGGCGGCGTGTCCCATTTCTCATAGGAAAGGCGGAACGTCCCCCAATGAATTGGAATGGCGGTGGAAGCCTCCAGCTTCCCGAACAACCGCACCGCCTGTTCCGGTCCGACATGCGCGTCCGACTGCATCTGGCCGGGCCAGAAACGGAAGGCTCCGATGGGAATCAGCGCCAGCCTTATCGGCCCCAGCCGCGCCGCTTCTTGAGGCCAGGCCATGTCGCCCGCGCCCGTGTCGCCCGCGAAGAAGATATTTCCCGCCCTCGTGCTGACGAAGAAGCTGGACCAGAGCGCCCGGCTGCGGTCCGCGCCCCAGCGGCTGCTCCAATGATGATTGCGCAGAACATGGACGCGATAATCCGGGCAATGTTCGTAATTTTCGCACTGGATCACCGTGTCGTCGCCCAGGCCGCCCAGCGCTGCGCCGCTGACCGATTGCCCCCAGTCGAGCGCGGTCGACGGGATGCCGTTCGCTTTCAGTATCGCGTCGTTGCCCAGGCTGGTGACGATCTTCGGCCGGTCCCGTTCCCAGAGCCTTTTCAGCGTGGGGATGTCCATATGGTCGTAATGATTGTGGCTGACGAGGATAAGGTCGATCTTCGGCAGGTCGTCGAAGCGCACGCCCGGCTGCGCCACCCGCTTCGGCCCCAGCGGCGGAAGGGGACTGGCATGGTCCGACCAGATCGGATCGGTGAGGATATTGAGGCCAGCCGCCTGCACCAGCACGGTCGCATGCCCGACCCAGGTGGCGACCATGCCCCGCGGCGCGGCGAAGGCAGGCGGGCGCGATGGCTTGACCGCCACCATGTCGGGCCAGGAGGGCCGGTCGTCCTGGCCCAGCAGCCAGCGGGCGATGAAGCCGCGCGGGTTGCTGCCCGGCGGCGCGGGAGAGCGGATTTCCCCGTCGGGATTGAAGAAGCGCGCGCCGTCATAATGGCGGCTGACCGGCCCCTCATAATAGATGCGGTCGAGAAAGGGCGGGACGATGGTCACCGCCAGGCAGAGGGCGACCGTCAGGAACAGCAGCGCGACGCCCAGGCCTTTCACGATTTTCCCGACGATGCGGCCCATGCCGTCTCCTGCCCTGATGATCGGGGACGGACATAGCGCGGATCGGGCTATCGGCAAGCGCTCAGATTGGGGGCGCTTGAAAGCAAGGGGGTGATGCCCGCCGTCCCTTGCCTCAGTTCTGCAAAGCGGGAAGCAGCAGCGTGAAGCGCGCGCCGCCTTCGGGCGCGTCGTCGATGTGGATGTCGCCGCCCATGGCGCGCGCCAGCCGCCGCGAAATATAGAGGCCAAGGCCGCTGCCGCCTGCGTCGCCGCGGCCGAGCCGTTCGAACTTGTCGAAGATGCGCTCCCGGCTGTCGGCCGCTATGCCGTCGCCCTGGTCCAGCACCGCGATCCAGGCCTGGCCGCCAAGCCGGCCCGTTTCGATCCGCACCGTCGACCCTTCGGGCGCATAACGCACGGCATTGCCCACAAGGTTCATCAGTATCTGCAAGGCGCGGCGGAATTCCCCGATGGCGGGCTCCGCCTCCTCCAGCGCTGGCGCGAGGATGCCGATCCCCCGGTCCCGCGCCTTGACCAGGAACAGCCCGGCAGCGCGCCGCCCGACATCGGCCAGGTCGATCTCTTCCGCAGTCACGCTGAAATCCGGCCGGTCTATCGCCTGCAGGTCCGCCAGATCGTCGATCAGCGCCATCAGATGCCGCCCCGCCGCCGAAATGTCGCCGGCATAGCCCAGATAATCCGGCCGCAGCGGCCCTTCCAGTTGCGCGCCGATCGAATCGGCATTGGCGATGATCCGCCCCAGGGGCCGACGCAGGTAACGGTCGAGCCGTTTCCCGAATTCGGCGGGGTAGAATAGCAGCGGCTCCGGCGCGGCGAGCGGCGCGGCGACGGCGCGGTCCGCGGGCAGCGCCTTGCCGCGATAGCCCACCAACTGGCCCGCAAGGTCGAACATCGGAAAGCCCGACAGGATGAAACGCTGCGCCGGATCGCTGGTCAACCCGGCCACCTGGTCGCGAAAGGCGCGCCGCTGGGCAAAGCCGCGCAGGATCGCCAAGTCGCCGTCCGCATCGGCGCGAAGCTCGAAAAAGCTGGTGAAGCGGCTGCCCGGCAGGGGCGGTGCGGACGGCAAGGCGCCCTCTCCGCCCAACCCCTCCAGCACCATCTGGAAGCGCAACTGGGTGTCGATCTGCCATGTCCAGCCGTCGGACAGGGCGGCGATGTCTGTTTCCCGCCGCGCCAGATCGAGCGGCGCCGCGACTGCCTGCCGCTCATGCCAATCGATGATGGAAAGCTGCACCCGTTCGGCTTCCGGCTTGGCCCGCACCCACATGTCGATGTCGCCGCGCTCCGCCGCGGCGACGACCGGACGGGACAGGGCGATGCCCAGATGCGCCGCCAGCCGCGCCATCGCCGCCAGTTGCGGGATCGCCAGCGCGCTGCCGAGGTCTCCCCCTGCCTCCTGCTGCAAGGCGAGCACGGGCGCATCCGCGCTCAGCAGCCGGCCGTCCGCGGCGACCGTCGCCCGGATGATGGCGGGATGCGCCGGCATGTTCATCAACCGGCGATCCGCCGCAGATGATCCAACTTGGCCCGCAGCGCGGCGGGCGCGCGCAGGGCGCCCACCGCCGCATCGGCCTGCGCCACGCTCAATTCCTGATAGCGCATGGCTTCTCCGACGATGGTCGCATCGGACAAGGAGGGCCGCACCGGCCGCAGCGCCAGCAATAATTGCCGGTAATCGCTGTCCGATCCTCCCAGCGCGCGGCACAGCGCCGCAACCTGCCCCACCGGACCCATGACCAGGATGTCGGCGACCTGCGCGCTCTCCATCCGCAACCGCCGCCCGGCGAGCGCGGCGAACAGCAGGAAATGCCTGTGCTGCAGGGCGGCCGCCATTATTTCGGGCGCATCGGCGCGATCGCCCAATCGGCCAACCAGCCGGTCCGCCGCGGCGATCGGCCCGGTCGCCTCATCATGCCGGGCCAGTTGGCGCTGCGCCGCGGCCTCGACCAGCGGCACCACGGATTCCGCCTCGATCAGGCCGCTCCGCTGGACGATGGCCGCCAGGCAGGCGGCCGCGGTCCACAACAGCTCCGCGAAGAAACCGGCAGGCAGATCGGGCTGCATCGGCTGATCCTCCGCCGCCGTCAGCAGCCAGCGCCCCTCCGCCAGCATCAGCGCGGCAAGAGCCTCGCCCAGCGCGGGATCGTCGGCGGGGAACAGCGAGTCCGCTTCCGATTCGCCCGAACCGCCGTCTGGCCCGCCGAACTGGCGCAGCATCAGGCTGATCCCGCCCCGCATCTGCATATGGGCGAGCAGCGCCGGTCCCAGCAGGGTCGGCTGGGCGCGCAGCGTCGGCCAGCAAACGGGTTGCGGCCATTGCGCCAGAGCCGCCGCGATTTCCGGCGTTTCCTCCAGCGCCAGGCGCAATCCGATCTCCATCGCGGTCAGGCACCCGCCCAGATGGCGCCGGGTCTCCGCCACCAGCGCGTCGTGCCGTTCCCGTCCGTCGTCGGGAAAGAAAAACGCCAGATCAATGGCATGGCCGACGGGCACGGCGGACATGCCCGCCATGACTTGCGCCATCGGCCAGCAGTCCGCCCGGGTCGGTCCGATCAGGGACGAATAGGCGCTCATGCCGGCCAGCATAGTGGCACGTCGTTAAAATGCACTAAACCGTAACGAGCAAAATCGTTCAATTCCGGCGGAGCAGGATCATCGTTCCCACAGACGCGATGGCGCACAGCATCGCCAGGTCGAACATCGGCGCCAACGCTCCGGTCGCCGAAGCCAGCAGCAGCGGAATGAGCGCGCTGGCGGGCGTGAAGATCATCCATGGCCGCAGCGGCCCGGCCTTTTGCCAGCGATCCGCCATCTGGACGATCGCCAGCATCAGCGCGAGATAGGTCGCCGTCGTCCCTCCCCCCGCCAAGGCGATCCCGCCTAGCGCGAAGGCCGGCGCGACGAAGGCCAGCCAGCCCATGGGCAGCGGCCGCAACGCCATTTCGTCCAGCCTGTCCGCCGTTTCCGCCAGCAGCAGCGACAGCAGCAGCAGGCAGAAGCCGGTGCCGGTCCAGAGCAGTTCGATCGGCACCAGCGCGATCGCGCCCAGCGCCATGGCGGCGATCCGCACCTGCAATGCCGGAACCTGCATGCGCATCAGCGCCGGACTGATCAACCGGGCCGCCGGGCCCAGCAGATATTGTTCGGCCGCGCCCCGGACGCACCGCAGCCGCGGTCCGCCGGCAAGCACCGCCTGCGCCGCCAGATCGGCCTGCTCCTGCGTCTCCACCAGGGCGACGCGGCCCTCCATCAGGTCGTCCTGCGGCACGGTGATCCGGCGCGCGCCGGCCTGCACCGCGCCCCGCACCAGCGTCAGCGCCAGATCCCAGTCGCCGATCATGTCGAGCGTGTTGAACAGCAGGTCCGGACTGACCCGGACGAGGCCCGCCCAGCGCTGCCCGGCGTCGATCCGTTCGAACGGCGCGCTCGCCCGGCTGTCGTCCGTCACCAGCAGGGCATCGCCCTGATGGGCGGCCATCGCCTCGAAATAGGCCTGTCCGATGATCGCGCCGTCCGCGACCAGCAGGGCGTCGGCCTCGCGGGGGGCGTCGCGCACCATCGACACCATGTCGCGGACCAGCGCGACGGCGATGCCGTCGGCCGACAGCCGGTCCACGGCCTGCGACAGGGCCGGGGTGATGACGCTGACCAGGATCATCACCCGGTCGGCCCCGGCGCGCACCGCCTGCCGCGCCTGATATTCCACCAGAGTCTGCCCGGCGAAATGCAGGCTGGCGCGCAGCGACCCGGCCGAATCGCCGCCAGCCCGGCTCGCGCTGAGAATAGCCGCAAAAGTCATGCGTGATGAAACCGACCCGATCCTTGTTCAGTCCACCTTTACAAGGCGGAGGGCATCGCGCAAGCAGCCTGACGCGTCAACGTTGCGTAAGGTCGTCGAGCGCGGCGCGCAGCCGCCGCAATATGCGCGGGTCGCCCGGCGCGGCGTCGGCCGCTTCATCGGCCATCGCCATCAGGCCGGTCAGGCCGAAACTGGCCGCCAGCCCCTTCAGCCGCCAGGCGGCAAGCTGCCAGTTCGCATCGCAGCGCGACCGCCCCAGCAGATCGACCTGCCGTTCGGCGCTTTCGATGAAGGCGACGCGCAGATCCTCTATCAGCGGTCTGTCGTCGCCGACAGCGGCGGCAAGAGCGGCATTCAGGGCGCCTGGATCATAGGACATGGGGCCAACGCTATCTGGCTTGCGTTAAGTTTTGGTAACAGGGCATTTTCGTACGCGCAAAAGCTGCTAGGATGGGCCGCATGAACGGGGGCAGCACAATCGTCGAATTCTGGCGGGACAAGGACGCGGCGACCGATGACGCGGCGCGGGCGGACGACGCCCTGCTGTTGAAACAGGCCGTCCTGGACCTGGAGGACGATGGCATGCCCGCGGAAAGCGAAGGCCATGGCATGCGCGCCGCGACCTGGGCGTTGCTCGCCGCCGGCCTTGGCTGGATCGGCTTTTCCGGCTGGGCGACGCTGTCCTCCGGGCAATGGCGCGCCGGGCCTGCGGCGTGGCCGGGGCTGGTTGCGACCATCCTGGTCCCGCTCATCCTGCTGGGCGTCTGCTACCTGCTGCTCTTGCGGAACAGCCGGAGCGAAGCCCGCCGCTATCGCGACACCGCCCGCGCCCTCCGGACGGAGGCCGAACTGCTGGAACTGCGGGTCGCGCGAATCGCCGCCCAGTTGGAAACCGCGCGCCAGAGCATGCAGGACCAGGCGGAACTGCTCGACAGCTATGGCGCCGCCGCCAGCAGCAATATGGAGGCTTCGGCCGAACTGATCGCGAGCCGGGCCAACAGCACCGCCGAACGCGCCGAGGCCGCCGAACGCGCCGGGCTGGCGCTCGTGCAGCGCATGGAGGCGCTGGTCGCCGCCATCCCGGAACTGGAGGATCGCGCAACCCGCATGTCCGCGCAGATCATGGACAATGGTCATGCGCTGGCGGAACGCATCGACATGCTGGAGGCGCGGCTGCATGCGCTGGGCGAGATTTCCGACGACGCCCGCAGCCGGACGCTTTCCGCGACCAAGAGCCTGTCCAGCCAGCTCACCGAACTTCAGGAAGCCACCCGCTCTGCCGCGCAGGAAGTGACCGGCATGGCCGATGTCGCTTCGGGCCGGATCGAGGCGACGACCCAGAGCGCGCGCAAGGCGATGGAGGAGAGCCGGCTCGACATCGAACAGAAGTCGATCCTGCTGAGCGGCCTCGCCGACCGGACAAAGGCGGAAATAGCGGAGACCGCCCAGTCGGTCATCGCCCTGCTGACGCAGGAACTGAACCGCGTCGAGATCGACGTGCTGCACCGCCTGGAAACCACCCATGGGCGGGCGCAGGAAACCATGGCGGCGGTCGATGCCAATCTGACCGCGCAGGCCGCGTCGCTCAAGGCGCTGATCGAGGGCGCGCAGGCCGGCATCGCCGCCACCAGCCAATCCGCCCTTTCCACACTGGCGCGCGACGCCGAGACCGTGGAGGCCGAACTGCGCCGCCGGGTGGAAGCGGCCATTGCGCAAACCCATGAAGGCATCAGGCTGAGCGACGAGAGCATCGCCCGCCACGAGGAGGCGCTGGAGGCGCTGATAGCCCGGTCGCGCGACAGCATCGCCGCCATCGGGGATGACACCGTCGCCCATCTCGCGGACCATGTGGGCGAGATCGAAAGCCGCCTGCACCAGATCAACGATCTGGTCGAGGGCCAGCGGGCGCTTGTCTCCGGCCTGCAAAGCAGCCTGGACGAGGCGGTCGATTCCGCCCAGTCGCGCTTTGCCGCGATGGAACAGTCCGCCCTCGCCCGCAATGAGCGGCTGACCGAAGCGCTGTCGCGCCTGACCGCCGAAACGCAGCGCATCGACGCCGCGCTGGGGGCTGGCGGCATGACCGCCGAAAAGCTGATCGGCAGCGCGGAAACGCTGATGATGGCGCTCGATTCCAGCGTGCGCGAACTCGACGAAACCTTCCCCGCCGCGCTCCAGCGCTTCAACGGGCGGATCGAGACCAGCCGCACCCTGCTCGACAGCGCGGCGCCGGAAATGGAACGGCTGGAGGCGATCTCCGAAGCGCTGCTCGGCCGCACCCAGGAGGCCGAGGAACTGCTGCGCGGACAGGGCCGACGCCTGACCGAATGGCTGGAAAGCACGCAGAGCGGCGTCGACGCCAATCGCGAACTGGTGGAGAAGCTGCGCACCGCGCTCGACAATGCGCATCAGGACGCCACCCGCATCACCGAGGGAGCCGGTCCGCTGCTCGTCACCGCGCTGCTGCGGGTGAAGGACACCGCCGACCAGGCCGCCGAACGCGCTCGCCAGGCGCTGAGCCGCGCCATTCCGGAAGCGGCGGAGGCGCTTGCCGACGCCAGCGAGCAGGCAATGCAGCGCGCCATCGACGAAAAGGTCACGGCCCAGATCGAAATGGTCGCCAGGGTGGCGGAGGAAGCGGTGAAGGCCGCGCATCAGGCATCCGACCGCCTGACGCGCCAGCTGCTGACCATCGCCGACACCAGCGCCAGCGTGGAGGCGCGGATAGAGGAGGCCGAGCGCGCCGCCGAAGACCGCGACCGCGACCATTTCGCGCGACGGTCCGCGCTGATCATCGAATCGCTCAACAGCACGGCCATCGACGTTTCGAAGATCCTGTCCAACGATGTGACGGATTCGGCCTGGTCAGCCTATCTGAAGGGCGACCGCGGCGTCTTCACCCGCCGCGCCGTCAAGCTGTTGGACGCGGGCGAGTCCCGCGAAATCGCCCTGCATTACGACAATGATCCTGAATTCCAGGAGCATGTGAACCGTTATATCCACGATTTTGAATCGATGCTGCGGATCATCCTGTCGGCCCGCGACGGCAATGCGCTGGGCGTGGCGATCCTCTCCTCCGACATGGGCAAGCTCTATGTCGCGCTGGCGCAGGCGATCGAAAGGCTGCGACAATAGGGTTCGGCCCGGCGATCGTTTCGCCGTCGCCTGCTTCCGCGAAGGGGCGCGGCGCGCCTCACCTCCGCCCCGTCCCTTCCCCGACGCATCAGTCCGCCGTCGTCGGATCGATCGTCGCGCATATCCGGGCGATGCTGTTCGCCGGAAACCCCGCCATTTCGGCGTGCCGACGGATCAGTTCCTCGCTGGGCGCGCGATAGACGCAGTAAATCTTGTCGTCCGTCACATAGCTGTGAACCCACTGAATGTCCGGGCCAAGCTGGCGCAGGACATTGCAGGATCCCTGCGACGCGTCCTTGAGCTGATCGGGCGATAATCCACCGACACCCGGCATGTCCCGTTCGATCACGAATTGCGGCATGGCGTCCTCTCCTGCCTGAAAGGCGTGGGGATCATAGACCCTCCATGCCCCATGTTCGAGGGCGATATTGGATTAGGGCTGAATGTCGATGGCCCCAGGCCTTCAACGGCAGGCGCGCCCGCCCCATGCGCCGCGCTCCGCCTGGTCGAGGTGCAGATGGTCGCGATGGGCCGCATTGTAATCGGGCGACAGGACCGTCGAAAACAGCGCGCAGGCGCCGTCGCGGACCTCATGCAGGAAATCCGCTTCCTTCCCCTCTCCCTTCCAGTCCGCCGCGACGCCGATCCGACGGCCATCGGTCAGGATGAAACCCGCCACGTCGATGGCGTCGGCGGTGGCATGCTCGCTGAAATCCCCGGCACTGCGTCCATAGAGGCGGCGACAGCTATAGGCGCCGAAATGCGTGACCTTCCGAACCGCCCGGCCGAAATGGCGCTGGGCGGCGGGCTGGACCACCTGCCATTCCCAGAGCTTGAGCGCCGCCGCAACCGGGCAGGATGGCGCCACCGCCGCCGGCTCCAGCGCGATGGCGCCCTCGGCCGGCGCCAGCCGCACGGCGTCGGCATAGGCGCAACGGCCCTCGCCGCCCGGCTTCATCCGCGCATAGGCGACGCCCGCCCGATCCAGCAGGGCCCGGCATTCGGCTGGACGGGCGGCCAGCATGGTGAGCTTGCGCCCGGTGAAGAGGCCGACGGGCTGGGAGAGGTCTAGGCGCGTCCAGGGAAGATTCTGCGGCTGGCGGGCGACATAGGCATAACCGACCAGGCAAAGGATCAATATCGCCGCGACATGGACCAGGCGGCGCAGGAAGACATGGATTCGTCGCATGGCTCAAGCACGCCGGACCGTCCCCATTGGTTCCGCCGTCACCGGATAGCCGAGATGATCGGGGATGCAGAGATGCGGCTTTCCATCCCGTTCCTCAAGCCAGGGCGTCACGGTTTCGACCGGGATCGACAAGGCGTGGGCGGCCAGATCGTCGAAGCTGGCAAATCGGGCCAGCCGCTCCAGATTGCGCCGCGTCGGAAAGATGACCTGCCCCTCCCCCCGGTCGCAACGCGCCAGCATGTCCGCCGCGCTGCTCCAGAAAAGCGCCACATTCTCTGTCGCATCGACGCTCGCCACTTGTCCTTCGGGCGCCCGGGCGATGTAGAAGCGGGTGTCGAATACCCGCCGCGCCTGATCCAGATGCGCGGGATGCCAGCGGGCGAAGGGCAGCAGCCTATCCAGCGCGATTTCCAGCCCATGGTCGTCGAGTATGTCGCCCAGCCCCGCCCCCGCCGCCAGCGCCCGCCGCATGACGGCGATCCGGTCCGGCCCCGGCGGCGAGGTGAAGGCGATGGCGAGGCCGCTTTCCTCCAGCGTCTCCCGCACGGCGGCGATCCGCGCCGCCGCTTCGTCCAACGGCAGGCCGTCGGCGATCGTCGCGGCCAGGGCATGGTCGCCGGCATCCACCGCGCCGCCCGGAAAGACCAGCGCGCCCGCTGCGAAGGCCATGCTGGATGCGCGCTCCACCATCAGGATTTCCGCGTCCGCGCCGGGGCGGTCGCGCAGGATGACCACCGTCGCGGCGGCGCGGCCTGTGGGAAGCATATCTGTCATGGAACCGGCATAAGCGCCGAAATCGCCGGCGGTAAAGGCCCTTCCGTCGAGCGCGGGGATTGATCGGACCGCGTCGAACCGAATGCCACGGCCGCGTCAGCTTCGCCGGATCACCAGGTTGCGGATTTCGCTCATGTCCTCCATGGCGAAGCGCACGCCTTCGCGCCCCAGCCCGCTGTCCTTGACCCCGCCATAGGGCATGTTGTCGACGCGGTAGCTCGACACGTCGTTGACGACGATGCCGCCGACGTCGAGATGGTCCCACGCCTCCAGCACCTTGTGGATGTCGCGCGTGAACAGCCCGGCCTGAAGCCCGAACTTGCTGTCGTTGACCTCGGCGAGCGCAGCCCTCCAGTCGACGAATTTCGACAGGATGACCACCGGACCGAACGCCTCCTCCCGCACAAGGTCGGTGTCGTGGGGTACGTCTTCGAGCAAGGCGGCTTCCAGCATGTTGCCTTCGCATCCGCCGCCTGCGAGCAGGGTCGCGCCCGCCGCGACCGCATCGTCGATCCAGCCCTTCAGCCGCCCGGCCTCATTGACCGAGATCATGGGGCCAATGAACGTGTCGCGCAGCTTGGGATCGCCGGATTTCAGGGTCCGGACCTTCGCGGCGAGCATGTCGCGGAACCTGTCGTAAATATCCTCGTGGATGATCACGCGTTGCACATGGATGCAACTTTGGCCCGATTGATAATAGCCGCCGAAGATGATCCGCGCCAGCGCATGCTCCAGGTCCGCGTCCTTGTCGACGACGACCGCCGCGTTGCCGCCCAGTTCGAGCACGACCTTCTTCTTGCCCGCCCGCGCCTTCAAGTCCCAGCCCACGTCCGGCGAACCCGTGAAGCTGAGCAGCTTCAGCCGGTCGTCGGTGGTGAACAGGTCGGCGCCCGCTCGCGATGCGGGCAGGATGCTGAACGCGCCCTCCGGCAATATGTCGCATTCGGCGAGCACTTCCCCCATGATGATCGCGCCCAGCGGCGTCAGCGACGCGGGCTTCATCACGAAGGGGCAGCCGATCGCGATGGCCGGGGCGATCTTGTGCGCGGCGAGGTTGAGGGGGAAGTTGAACGGCGAGATGAAGCTGCACGGGCCGATGGGCACGCGCTTCCACATGCCCATATAGCCCCTGGCGCGGGCCGAAATGTCGAGCGGCTGGACCTCGCCATAATTGCGGGTCGCTTCCTCGGCGGCGATGCGGAAGGTGTCGATCAGGCGGCCGACCTCCCCCTCGCTGTCGGCGATGGGCTTGCCCGCCTCGACGCACAGGGCATAGGCGAGTTCGTCGAAGCGCTCCTGAAAGCGGGCGACGCAATGGGCGAGTATGTCTCGCCGTTCGAAGCTCGCCAGCCGCGCCATCGGCTCGGCTGCGCGCACCGTCCCGGCGATGGCTTCGGAAATGATCTCCGGCGTCGCGAGCGCGGTGCGGAAAGCGACCTCCCCGGTGAACTTGTCGGTCACCGCCAGGTCGGCATTGGGCTGCGCCGCCCGGTTGTTGAGATAGAGCGGATAGACGTCTTTGAGCTTCATCACGGCCATTCTCCCATATCCCCGGCGCGCCGCGGATGCTGTTTCCCTTATCTACCGCTGGAGCGCCCGTGCAATCCGGCTGAGATAGAAGACGCGCTCGAACGTGGCGTCGAACGCGACGGGGGTCGACTGGTCGGGCGATCTATACCAGCGGCCGTCCTGCGCCTGGACATCGCATATCCATTGCGTCATGCGCGCGGAAACATCCCTGAACCCGTTGTCCCCGGTCACGGCGAACAGTTCGGCGCAGCCCCAGGCGATCTTGCCGTTGGAGGTCGATTCAGATATTTCCGGATGGCATCCGTTCACGAACGCCAGCAGCTTTTCCGCCGCATCTATCCATTTGCGCTCGCCCGTCAGCAGGTTCATCTGCGCCATCAACGCGAGAGCATATCCGATATACCAATATATCTGCCCGCTTTCCGACCGCCGGACCGTCCAGCCCCTGCCATCCTCCCCCGCCGCCGGCCGCACATATCCCCTTTCAGGCGACCACCGGAAATATAACGCCTCCCTGGGTTCGGGCTGGTCCTCGACAAGGGCGCGAACCAGATCGGCTCCCTTCGCGACGTCATGGCTCCTCCCAGCGGCGAGCAGCGCCGTCAGGGCGCAGCATGTCAGGCCGACATCGACGACCCGCCCCTGTCCGTCGACTAGGACGCCGCCCGTGGTCGGGCAAAGCTGCCGGCTTATGGCGTTCGCCGCCGGAACGGACATGTCGTAGCGACCGGCCAGATGGGCTCCCCAGGTCAGCCACGAATCCCGGTAGATCGGTCCGACCGTCGCGGCCGGATATTGCTCGCCCCCGAACTGCCCGTCCCGGTAGAAGTCCCGCTTTATCTTGCGCGCGACGCGTTCCGCCTCCAGATAGCGGCCGGCGACGGTCAATGTCAGGAGAGCCTTGTAATAGCCGAACAATATGGACTCGCTGCCTTCAAGCTCGCCGCTGTCCGATACGCGCTCGACAAGCCATTTCAGGCCGAGCGATATTGCTTCCTCGCAACGCCGAACGATCTCTGCCAATGATCCTCTCCAGGATTGAGAATGCGTGATGGGGGCTGCCTCACGCCGCCGTCCGGCGGATGAGATCGGCGCCCTTTTCCCCGATCATCAGGGCCGCCGCATTGGTGTTGGAGGACGGCATGGTCGGCATGATGGAGGCGTCCACGACCCGAAGCCGGTCGACCCCCCTGACGCGCAGCCGATCGTCGACCACCGCCCAGTCGTCGCGCCCCATCTTGCACGTGCCGATCGGATGGTAGGAGGTCTGGCCGCTTTGCCGGATATATTCCTTGATCTCCTCATCGGAGGAAGCCGCCGCGCCGGGCCGCAATTCCGTCACGACGAATCTGGAGAGCGCATCCTGCGACGCGATGGTCCGCGCCATCCTGATCCCCGCGGTCAGAACCCGGACATCCTCTTCGTCCTCGAACTGGTTGGGGTAGATGAGGGGCGCGGCATTCGCGTTGGGCGAGGATATGTGGAGATGGCCGCGCGATCGCGGCGACAATTGGACGACGCCTATCGTCAAGCCGGGATGCGGGTCGATCCCCAGATCCTTGCTGTAGGCCATCCGGTCCTGGCCGCTGAAATGGTGAAGCTGGAGCTTCAGGTCGGGCATCGGAGCATCCGGCCGGGACCGCACGATGGCATGCGCCGACGCGAGCGGGGTCGACATCAGCCCCCGGCCCAGGAACAGCCATTCCGCCCCCACCTTCATGCGGAACAGGTAATTGCGGACCAGTTCGTTCAGGCCGGCGGTATTCCTGGCCTTCAGGCTGATGCGGGTTTGCAGGTGATCGATCAAATTCTCGCCGACGCCGGGCAAATGGTGGACGACAGGGATGCCGGCATCTTTGAGGATGAACCCGTTGCCGATCCCGGAAAGCTCCAGCAACTGCGGTGAACCGATCGCGCCTGCACTGACGATGATCTCTCTATCGGCGCGGATAGTCTGTTCCCCGCCGGCGTTCTGCAAGACCACGGCGCTGGCGCTTCCGCCGACGACATCGATCTTCCTGACCCGCGTGTTCGCCAGGACATGCAGGTTCCTGCGCTTCATGGCCGGGGAAAGATAACCGACGGCGGCGCTTTGCCGCCGTCCATAGCGGGTGTTGAACTGCAACGGGCTCGCCCCCTCGATCGACGCGCCGTTATAGTCGGCATTGGCCGCTATGCCGGCCTGCGCGCACGCATCCAGGAACGCGCCGGTGACCGGCAGATCCAGCCTGAGGCGCTCCACCGAAATCGGGCCGCCCCGCCCCCTGTAGCGCGGGTCTCCGCCCTTGAAATTCTCGAATTTCTTGAAGAATGGCAGGACATCGTCATAGCCCCAGCCGATATTGCCCATTTGCCGCCAGCGATCATATTCCTCGCGCAGGCCCCGGATGAAGATGGTGCCGTTGACGGAGCTGGAACCGCCGACGACCTTGCCCCGCGGCCAGCTCAGCCTTCGGCCGTTCAGCGCTGGCACCCCCTCCGTCTCATAGGGCCAGATCACGTCGGTCCGGCGCAGCATCTGCCCGGTCCCCAGCGGAGCCCGCATCCAGAACAGCGTGTCCGGGCCGCCCGCTTCGACGAGCAACACCGAATGTTCCCCGCTTTCGCTGAGCCGGCTGGCGACGACGCATCCCGACGATCCAGCGCCGATCACGATATAATCGTACGAAGTCCGGACATCGTTATGCGCCATGCTCATGCTGGGAATATTCCATTTCGTGCGACCCGCGGCTCAGGCCGGGCCGGATGCAGGCCTGCTGCATCCGGCGCCTCCCCCCACGGTTTAGCTTGAATGATAAGTCATAATAGTTCCATATATCGAAACTGTCAAAGGATTATCGTCGGTATGTCGGAACTTTTAAATTTTCTCGGCATGGCCTATCAGGAGGATGCTTTTGGCCGCTCCAGTTCCTGTGTAATTGCGGAAGCTGGTGCGCGGGTGCCGACAGGCGAATCGGACGCGAGGGGATGGAAGTGGGAAAATCTGTGCCGGCCGAAGACCAGGGATCGATCACGAGGCAGCGTTCCTCCAAATATTCCGACCCCTTCTTCGCCACGACGCTGGAGCGGGGCTTGCGGGTTCTTGCGGCATTCCGCCCGGATGACGCGTGGCTCAGCAATTCGGAGATTTCCGCCCGGACGGGAATGCCGCGATCCTCCGTCTCGCGCCTGACCAACACGCTGGTCCAACTGGGCTATCTGGGCCTCAATGAAAGCGGGTCCTATCGCGTGGGTTCCCAGGTTCTTTCCGTGGCCTATCCGCTGCTGGCGCGGTTCAAGATCCGGCAGATCGCGCGCCCCTTCATGCGCGATTTCGCCGTGCGGGCCGGCGGCAACGTGTCGATCGCCATGTCGAACGACCTCAACGCCATCATGCTGGACGTCACGCGATCGGACGACACGGCGCTGCCCGACTATATTTCCGACATAGGATTTTCCGTACCGCTCTATCGCACCGCCATCGGCCGCGCGATCCTGTCGCTCATGTCGCCGGAGGAGCGCGCCGCGCTTCACCAGCGGACCCTGGAGACTGCCCCGCAACTGGCCGATGGAAAGGCGGAGGCCGACCAGGGCGTGGAGGACTGCAAGACGGACGGTTTCTGCTTCGCCTCGTCCTGGCGGGCCGAAACGCTGGCGGTGGCGGCTCCGCTGCTGCGGACCGCCGATGGGGAATGCCTGGCGCTGGTGTGCGCCGTTCCGGCTTTCCGGACCAATGAGAATGAGATGCGGAACGATGTCGGGCCGCGCCTCGTTTCGCTTGCCGCCCGGATCAGGGCGCTTGCCGGCGGCGCGTAGCAGGAGCCTGGCCGCGCAAGCATTTCCAGGAGCCGTTTCCCGGCTTCAGCCCGACTTCAGTTCGCGATTGAGGCGCAGGCTTGCGCGCCACAGGAAGAAGGCGGGGATCAGGCCCAGCCATGCCGCGCCATAAAGGACATATCGCACGCTTTCGGCCCCGACGGCGGGCTTCAGCATTTCCGACAAGATGCCGAACAGCAGCGGTCCCAGTCCCAGCCCGACCAGATTCTGCATGAACAGAAGTATGGCGCTGGCCATCGCCCGCGCCTCTGGCCGCACGAGCCCGTGCAGGCAGGCGAAGGTCGGGCCGTAATAGGATGCATTGAACACCGTGGGTATGAAGATCAGCACGAGGGCGATATGCCATTCGTCGATCCAATAGCCGAGGAAGAGAATGGGAGCGCCGAGCGCCATGCCGATCACGGGCGTGGTCAGCATATGCCGCTTGTCCACGCGGCCGAAACGGTCCGCCATGTAACCGCCCAGCCAGGTGCCGACGATCCCCGCCGCGCCGATGGCAATGCCAAGCAGCAGCCCCGTTTCTCCCACGCTGAGGCCGTGCGAGCGCTGAAACAGGATCAAGGCCCAGACATTCTTGCCATAGGTGAGGAAGGCCGTGAAAGAGGCCCCGATGGCGAGGTGAAGGAAGGTGCGCGTGCCGAACACCTCCCGCAGGGCGCCGACGACGGTCAGGTCGGCCCCAGGCGCCGGAGGAGCGGCCGCCGGCCGTCTGCGCTCGTCCCGGATCAGGAAGGGCAGGGCCATGGCCATCAGGATGCCGGGAGCCCCCACCAGCATGAACGCGAAGCGCCATCCCCACAGATCGTTGGCGAACCCCCCTATGGCCAGCCCGAACAGGGTGCCGATGGGAATGCCGAGGCCATAGAAGGCGATGGCCGACGAACGCTTCGAAGGTTCGACCGTGGAGCTGATCAACGAGTGCGCCGCCGGGGTGCAGCCCGCCTCCCCTATGCCGACGCCGATGCGGGCGAGCAGGAGCTGGATGAAATTATGGGCCATGCCGCACAGCACCGTCATCCCGGCCCAGGTCGCGAGCGAGATGGAGATCAGCCCGACGCGATTGGTCGTGGGGCGATCGGCGAACCGGGCGATGGGAATACCCAGCACCGTATAGAAAAGCGCGAAGGCCAGGCCCGTCATCAAGCCGATTTGGGTGTCGGACAGCGAAAGATCCCTGGCTATCGGCTCTGCCAGGATGTTGACGATCTGCCGGTCGAGAAAGTTGAAAATATAGACCAGGAGCAATATCCAGAGCATCGTCCGGGCGCCCGACCTGTTCCGCACTTCGGCGGCGGCCGCAGCAGTCGCAACTTGATTGGTTTCATCCACTTTTCTCTCCCGGCGCCAGGGGCGCGGATGTGGCGGCGGGATTGCCCCCGCAGCGCCCATCAAAACTGGCTTCACATGGGGTCGCGACTTCCCGTTTTCTTCGGCGCGTTCGGCCCGGCGCCCGCCATGACTTCCGGAGACTGTCGCTTCGACAGGCCCGTCACTTGCGCCCGTCGCCGCGCGCGGACCGCGCCGGCGCGAAGCGGGCATGGAAATCGTCGAGATCCAGCGCGAATTCGTCGGACGCGATGAACTCCTCGTCCGTGGCAGTCGGCTTTTCCTTTTCCTTGTAGAATGCCGAATAGGTCGGCAGCTTGGAAGCCGTGCTCTTGTAATAGGTGGAGATGGTCTTCACCTGCACGCTGGCTTTCGGGCCCGACAGGTCGAACTGCATCAGCCGCATCCATCCGTCGCCGATCGTCTCGCGCTCGTTCGCTCGCGCGGGCGCGGCGGTCACGAAGGATTGCCGCCGCCCCTGATAGTCCGACAGCACCTGATAGACCTTGTGCCCGAACCTGTTGAGGTCGACGCGATGGGCCTGCCCATATTGGTGGCCGCTGAGCATCAGGAAGATCTGGTCGTTCTGCGACAGGAACTTGTCCCACACGTCCTGCGGATTGTTGTGGACGGGATTGACCGCCTTGAAATCCACGGCGGGATTTTCGCGCCTTTCGCCTGCGCGGTTGAGGAAGCTGTGCGTGCTGACGATGGTGGGCAGGCCGGGGTAGCGCTTGATCACGCCCTCCGCCCATTTCAGCACCGCGTCGGACGGCGCCATCTCGAACCCGATATGCAGGAAGCGGTAGCCGCCCGCATCGAAGAGCTGGGCGCTGTCGGCGCCGCCATTATAGCTGGCGACATACCAGGACTTCTTCCTGAAGAAGGGCGTGTCCGCGCCGAATATGGACGTCCAGTTCTTGAGCCCGCCATAGGCGAGCATGCCGTTGGGCAGGCCCCCCTGGCCTTCCGGCCAGCGTGAATCGGCCCAGTTCGAATCATAGTCGTGATTGCCCGGCACGACCGAGAAGGGCAATTTCCCGGCAATCATCTCATATCCCCGGCGCGCCGTCGGCATTTCGACCGTGAGCACGCGGGAATCCGGATGGATTTGCGGCAGGCTGGTCAGATATGTCTGGATATGCTTGTACCCCTGGGCGGCATATTCCGGGGTCATGCGCTGGCTGGCATGTTGCCAGACATCGCCGAGCGCCGTGGCGAAGGCGATGTCGCCGCCCTGCGATTCCGCGTTCTCCGCGATGTAGCGCATCTGGTCGAAGAAGAGTTCCCGCGCATCGAAGGGAAAGCCCTCCTCGGTCTGATGGCGGTAATCGGTGTAATATTGGGTGTCCGGAATGACGGCGATCGTGAATTTCCCGTCCTCGGCCTGCGCAACCGACGTGCCGACAATGGCAAGCAACAAGATCAGAATGCGTTTGATCGACATGTTCCGGCCTTCCCAAGGCGCTTTCCGGGCCGCCCGGCGCACAGGGCGCCGGACGGATTGGAAAGCCAATTCAGACAATATTCCAGGGCGCCGATTTCCCTGCAAGCGAAGCGGAGCGGGCCTTAGAATTCATACCGCACGCCGCCGCCGAACAGCCGCGGCGACCCGACCAGGCGCTGCGCCAGATTGCGGTCGATCGCATACACCTCGTCAGTGAGGTTGCGGACATAGGCGAATACCGACCAGCCCGCATCCGACGACAGTTCCCCGCGCAATCCGAACAGGGCATATGTCGGCACCCTGGAGGTCGCGACATTGTTCAGGCGCTTGAATTCGGCGCTCTTGTAACGGGCGTCGAACGTGGTCGTGAACTCCAGCCCCCCGCCGAGCTGGAGCTTGTGAACCAGGGATGCGTTGGCGGTGCGATGCGGCGCGGCGGGAAGATCGTTGCCAAGGTTTGCGGCGACCTGAGCGGGCGTGCCCTGGAATTCCGTGATCCTGCTGTCGAGCAGCGTCCCACCCGCTTCCAGGCGGAGGCTGTGCCGATCATTGTCGAACAGGCTCAGTCCGACCTGCAAATCGACGCCGTAGAGGATCGACTTGCCGACATTGATGCGGACGTTCGGCGTGTTGGGCGCAACGATGGTGAATGCCTGCAATTCCGACAGGTCGTAATAGAAACCGTCGACCGATGCATAGAAGCCGGCGGCGGTCGAAACCTTGAAGCCTGCCTCATAGGCCTTGACGTTCTCAGGCTTGAGCGGCAGCGCCTCCACCGCGCTGAAGATCGATGATCCGTCGAAGCCGCCGGCCTTGTAGCCCGTGCCGTAGGACGCGTAGACCTTGATCTCCTCGATCGGCTTGTAGGACAGCGTCAGCCGTCCCGACACATTATTGTCGTGCGCCCGGTTGTCGAAGAACACGGGCACCGCGGGAAAGCGGCTGGCGCCCTGGGAGATGCCATAGGGATTGAGGTCGATCGTCGATCCGGCGAACCGCGCCTTGTCGTCCGTGTAGCGAAGGCCGCCGGTAACGGTGAACTTGTCGGTGATCGGCCATTCGACCTGGCCGAAGACGGCGCGGCTTTTGCGCGTCTGGGTATAATTGGTCCGGACGCGGGTCGCGGCGACATCGGTATAGTCCAGATCGGTCATGAAGTTGACCTTGTCGTTGATCGCATAGACGCCGACCACCCAGTCGATCGGGCCGAGGTCGCCCGCCAGGCGGGCTTCCAGCGACTTCTGCCGCACGCGGTCGTTGAAATCCCAATCGAATACGCGCGCCGGGCCGCCGGTGGCCCCCTCCACGAAGCGCTTGCCATATTGGTAGCCCAGGATGGTGGTGAGCGTGATGTCATCCGTCAGCGGCTGCTCATAGTTCAGCGAACCGCCATGCATCCGGATGTCGCGCATCGGATAGCGGGACGAGTAGAAGGTGTAGGGATCGTTGTCGGGTTCCAGCCAGCCGTTGTTGTTGATGCCCTGGACGCTGTCGGTGATCTGGTTCTCGCCCTTGTCGCGGCTCATGAAGGCCTTGAGCTTCAACTTGCCGCCAGTGGGCATGGTCCAGAGCAGCGTGCCGCGCAGGGCCAGCATGTCGCGGTCGCCCCATCCGCTGCGAGCGCCCGGATCGGGAACCACCGGCGTGCCCGCGAAGACCCGCGTGCCGGCGAGCGAGCCGGCGCCCTTGCCGTTCATGTAACCGCCGCCCCATTCGCGCAGGACGGCGATGCGGGCGGAAATATCCTGCGTGATCGCACCGCCGACCGCGCCTTCGATGCGATAGCGTTCGTAACTGCCCAGTTCGGCCGTCACATAGCCGTCGAGATCCTTGCCCGGATCGCGCGTGAGCACGTTGATCACGCCCGCCGTGCTGTTGCGGCCGTAGAGCGTGCCCTGCGGCCCCTTCAGCACCTCCACGCGCTCCACGTCGAAAAAGGGAAGCGAGAGGAAGAGATTGGACGTCTGGTAGACGTCATCGATATGCAGCGCCGCCGACGAACTGCCGTTCGGGCGATAATCGTCGCTGCCGCCCAGGCCGCGAACCGAAATCACTTTGGACGCGCTGCCCCCGAAGTCGGACGTGATGCTGACGCCGGGCGTCTGCTCCACGATCCCTTCGAAGTCGCTGACGCCGCGCTCCTGGATATATTGGCCGCTGAAGGCCGAGATCGCGGCGGGAACGTCCGACAGGCGCGACGCGCGCTTCTGCGCGGTGACGACGATGTCCTGGCTTGAATCCCTGGGGGCATCGGCGCCGCCCGGAACGGCGTCCGACTGCGCATGGGCCGGCATGGCGCCCACCAGTGCAATCGCGGCCGATGCCGCCGCAAAGACCAGCCTGCCCCGCAAATGAAGATTCGCCCTTTCAGTCATGTCCATCTCCCACTTCCCCTTTATACATTATTCCCTGGCCCCAAGGCGGCCACGCGCATTTCCAGACGGAAAACCGGCGCCGCGCCGACCTTCGGCGGCAATGCGCAAAAAATGCCTTGGCGTTCATCCATAAAATGAACTTTCTATCGTTTATAGTTTCATATATCGAAACTGTCAAAGAGATTTCGACGATATATTAAATTAACATTGCGCATGAAAGCAGGGCAAAGGAGCCGCCGCCCATTGCCTGCCGCGCCCATGGCGCGATCTTCGCTGCCAGCCTGACGAAGCCCCTTCCCGCTTCCGCCGAGAGCATTGCCGTTACATCGGGATCAATGGCGGCGGCGCGCCCTTCAACGTTCCGGCGGCCGTTTTCCGCAGGGCGGATGAACGTTAGTCTCCCTAAAATCGGATGGAGACCAGGGAGCCGCGCTTCCGGGGCTTGTCGGACCTCCACGGCCGCCTTGAAAACCCTATGCCTGCTTCGCCATCCTTGCGGTCAGATCGGCCCTCAGTTCGTCGCGCAGCGGCTTTGCCTGCCCGTCCGTGCGGCATATGATGACCGTATCGCAAGTCGCGATGATGCGGCCGTTCTGGAACATCGCCTGATGGATCGTCCAGCTCGTGCGGCCAAGGCGGCCGAAGCCCGACGCGATATGGACGAGATCGGGAAAATTGCCCTCGCCCAGATAGCTTATGTGGAGGTCGCCAACCACAGTGCGCTCGTTCGACGGCCGGTTGGCCAGGGCGCCGACCTGCCGGTTCAGCATGACGCGGCCGCCCTCGAACAGCGCGGCGAAGGCGACATTGTTGATGTGGCCATTGACGTCCAGGTCCTGGAACCGCGTCTGGAAGTCTCCGCGCACCGGGTAATTGCCGGGGTCGAGCCGCCAGCCTTCCGGTTTGGGCATGATCAGCGCGCCCCCATATGGCCGTCGCTCCGCTGCGCATGCCAATCGGCGATGGCGCCGCGGACATTGTCGACGTGCCGGCGGGCCACCGCCTCCGCCAGCGCCGCATCCTTCTTCATGACGGCGGCCGCCATATCGGCATAGTCGCGGCGCCGGACCTTCTGGAGTTCGGGCATCGAATATTGAACGTGGATGATGTGCATGCCCACGGATGGAAAGAGCCTGCGCAACTCGCGATTGTCGCCGATCCGCAGCAGCACGCGATAAAATTGACGCCGCGCCGTGTTGAAGGCCCCCTCCTCCCGGTCGGCCGCCGCCATGTCGAGGCGCTTCAGCACGTCGCGCAGGGGCTTCCCGTGCAGGCGCTCCACATATCGGCCGGCCGCGGTGCGGGCGGCGAGCGCCGTCATCGCCTCCGCGACGTCGAGCACCTCCATGCTCTCGGCCAGGTCGAGCTTCCGGATCGAGGGCGACCGATTGGCCTCCAGTTCGATGATCCCGCGCACCGACAGATGCTGCATGGCCTCCCGCACCGCGTTACGGCCGACGTCATAGCGAAGCGCGAGGTCCGTTTCCGCAAGCCGCTGGCCGGGGACGAGTTGCCGCTCGTCCAGCCCGGCCAATATGCCCAGGACCACCTTGCGCGCCGTGCCAGCAGGCTCAAACTCCAAACCGGCCTCCATAGGACCCCTCTTGATTGTTCTACAATCATGTTCCATACATGCTTTGGCCGGGAGTGCCTAGCGGCAAGACGGCGCCCGCGATCGCCGCCCCGCATTCCGACGCCCACATATCGCCGCCGCCGATAGCGGCCCCACCTCAGCAGCATGCGAGTCCAACGACATGGCGAGAAAATTTCACGACACGGCCAGCGAGGCTCTTTCGGGCCTGCTTTTCGACGGAATGACCATCGCGGCGGGCGGCTTCGGCCTCTGCGGCATTCCCGAAACGCTGATCGACGAGATCCGCCGCAGCGGCGTCAAGGATCTTACCGTCATTTCGAACAATGCGGGCGTCGACGATTTCGGCCTGGGCCTGCTGTTGCAGAGCCGGCAGGTACGCAAGATGATCTCCTCCTATGTCGGGGAGAATAAGGAGTTCGAACGCCAATATCTGACCGGAGCCCTGGAACTGGAATTCAATCCGCAGGGCACGCTGGCGGAGCGGCTGCGCGCGGGCGGCGCGGGGATCGCCGGCTTCTACACGCGGACGGGCGTCGGGACGATCGTGGCGCAGGGCAAGGAAGAAAAGATATTCGGCGGCGAGCGCTATATCCTGGAGACCGGGCTGACGGCCGACCTTGCCATCGTCAAGGCATGGCGCGGGGACGAGAAGGGCAATCTCGTCTATCGCAAGACGGCGCGCAACTTCAACCCGATGGTGGCGACGTCCAGCCGCGTCACGGTCGCGGAGGTCGAGGAGTTGCTTCCCGCCGGCGCGATGGATCCCGACCATGTCCACACGCCCGGCATTTTCGTGCAGCGCCTGATCATTGCCGAACGGAACGAGAAGCGCATCGAAAAGCGCATCGTGCGCAAGGAGGTTTGACATGCCCTGGACCCGCAACGACATGGCCGCCCGCGCCGCGCGCGAACTGCGCGACGGTTTCTACGTCAATCTGGGCATCGGCATTCCGACCCTGGTCGCCGACAATATTCCCGCAGGCATGGACGTGACGCTGCAGTCGGAAAACGGCATGCTGGGCCTTGGCCCCTATCCCGATGCCGCGCATGTCGACGCCGACATCATCAACGCGGGGAAGGAGACGATCACCGAACTCGCCGGCACCAGCTATGTGTCATCGGCCGACAGTTTCGGCATGATCCGCGGCGGCCATATCGACCTTTCGGTCCTGGGCGCGATGGAGGTCGCGGAAAATGGAGACATCGCCAACTGGATGATCCCCGGCAAGATGGTGAAGGGCATGGGAGGCGCAATGGACCTGGTAGCGGGCGTCCGGCGCATCATCGTGCTGATGGACCATGTCTCGCGGGACGGCACGCCCAAGTTCCGCAAGAGCTGCACCCTTCCCCTGACGGGATCGGCGGTGGTCGACATGCTGATAACCGACCTGGCCGTCTTTGCGCGCGCCGACCGAAGCGCCCGCTTCCGCCTGATCGAATGCGCGCCCGGCGTCGACCTCGATCAGGTCCGTGCCCTCACCGAAGCCGACTTCGACGCATGAGCGCGGCGGATCCGACGATTGCGGACGCCTGAACGGACGGAAAGCGCCGTTTGAGACGGCCTTTCCATCGGCGCGAAGTCCTTTCCGCTTTGACCTGCCGCGCTTGCCCGGCAGATCGGCTTCGCCCGTCCAGCGACATGTGGCGGCGCGGACATGGCTTCCACGCCTGCGCATCGGCACCGATGCGGCAGATGGACGAAAAATCCCCGAATGCCTGCCTGTCGGGTAGGAATCCAGGACTTGTCTGGAAAATGGTGGAGCCGAGGGGGATCGAACCCCTGACCTCGTCATTGCGAACGACGCGCTCTCCCAGCTGAGCTACGGCCCCGTTAAGGAGCGCTGCCTATAAGCGACGGATTGCGGCCATGCAACGGTCTTTTTGCGCAAAAAACGGAGCCGCCCTCCATCGTCCGGCGCGGCCGGTCTGCCGGGGCAAAGGCGGGACATTACTCCTGCGTAACGCCCGGAACGATGCGGCGGCATGCTCATTGGTGCGGTGACGGCATCTCGAGGGACGTCGTGCAGAAGCAGACGCAAAAGCAGACAAGGAGACGGACAATGGGTTACCAAGGCGGACGTCGCTATGGTGACGGCGATCGTAACTGGACGGACTGGGACCGGGATTCCGACCGTTACCGTGCGCGGCGCGACTGGCGGGACGATCGCAGCTATCGATATGGCACGCGCGGCCAGTTCGGCGGGCCGGGATCGGGATATGGCGGGTCGGGCAACCGGCGTCCGGCGGATGATTATGATCCGGACGAACGGGGCTTCCTCGACCGCGCCGGTGACGAGATCCGGAGCTGGTTCGGCGATGAGGAGGCGGAGCGCCGCCGCGAATATGACGATTATTACAACCGCCCCTATGGCGATCCGCGGGACCAGAGCAGCCGGATCGGCTATGCCTCCGCCGCCAATACGGGCCGCTACCTGCCCAATCGCGGCTACGCGCCCTATACCGGCGAACGCAGCGGCTTCGGCAGCGAGGATCATGGCTATCGCGTGCGCGCCTATGGCCCGAACCATGATTATGGCGAGCATCACGACGCCAATTACCATGCCTGGCGCCAGCAGCGGATCGACGAACTGGACCGCGACTATGCCGAATATCAGCGCGAAAACCGCGAACGCTTCAACAATGAGTTCGGCAGTTGGCGCACGCGCCGCGGCGAGCAGCGTCAGGCGGTCCAGCAGGTGCGCGAGCATATGGAAGTCGTCGGCAGCGACGGCGAACATGTCGGCACGGTCGACAAGCTGCGCGGCGACCGCATCATCCTGACCAAGAACGACCAGGAGGCGGGCGGCGTCCATCATTCGATCCCGTCATCCTGGATCCGGTCGGTGGATGCGCAGAAGGTGACGCTGGAAAAGACCGCGGAACAGGCGCAGACCGCATGGCGTACCGAGCGGGAGCAGCAGGCCCTGTTCGGATCGCAGGACGATGACGCCCAGGCCCGTTTCAGCGGGGCTGGCGGTTCGACCTACGAAAAGGGCCGCTACCGATAAGGTCGCCCGGAAGCACAGGAGGCCCGGCCGCAATGCCGGGCCTTCTTCATTGGGCGGCGGCCAGCACCCGCTGCGCCTGGATGAGATGGGGCCGGTCGATCATCTTGCCGTCCAGTTTCAGCACGCCCGCGCCGGGATTGGCGGCGAAGGCGTCGATTACCGCCCTCGCCCGCGCGATTTCCGCATCGGTGGGGGTGAAGCCTTCGTTGATGGCGGCAACCTGCACCGGGTGGATCGCCATCATGCCGGTGAAGCCGTCGCGCCGCGCACGTCCGATATAGGATTTGAGATCGTCCATCGCCTCGATCCGGGGGAAGACCGTGTCGATGGCGGGGACGCCCGCGGCATGGGCGGCGAACAGCGTAAGGCTGCGCGCCATTTCGAAGGGCGCGGTGTAGCGCCCGTCCTCCTCGCGGGAGGTCGACGCGCCGATGGATGCGGGCAGATCCTCCGCCCCCCAGGTCAGCCCCGCCAGCCTGTCGCGCACCTGGCGGAAGCTGCCCAGTTCGAAGAGGGCGGCGGGGGTTTCGGTCGCGATGGGCAGGATCGGCGGCAGGGGCGCGCCGCCGGACAGGGCGATCAGCGCCTGGACGCTCGCCGCCCCTTCCGCCTTGGGCAGCATGATGCCGTCGGGCGATGCTGGCAGCACGGCGGCTAGGTCGGCGGCCGTGTGCTCACCGTCCAGCGGATTGACGCGGACGAAGGCCACGCCGTTACGGGGCGACGCCAGCCATTCCGCTATCGCGTCCCGCCCATAGGCCTTGCGTTCCGGGGCGACCGAATCCTCCAGGTCCAGGATGATCGCGTCGGCGCCGCTGGCGGCCGCCTTGGCGAAGCGTTCCGGGCGGTCGGCGGGGACGAAAAGCAGCGAGCGGAGCTTCATGCGGGCCTCTTCTTCAGCAGCGCCATGCGCAGGCATTGGCAGACGATTTCGTCCCGCTGGTTCATGAGCCGATGGGTGAATGTCACGATGCCCGCCTCGGGGCGGGAGCGGCTTTCCTTGAGGTCGGTGACTTCGCTGTCCGCCCGCATCGTGTCCCCGATGAAGACGGGCTTGGGCATGACCAGCCTGTCATAGCCGAGATTGGCGACCAGCGTGCCCAAAGTCGTGTCGCCCACCGACAAGCCCACCATCAGCGCGAAGGTGAAGGTGCCGTTGACGAGGATCTGGCCGAATTCGGAGGCTTTCGCGGCTTCGGCATCCAGATGCAGCGGCTGGGGGTTGTGGGTCATCGTCGAGAAGAGGAGATTGTCGGTCTCCGTCACGGTGCGGCGGATTTCATGGTCAATCCGGTCGCCGATGGTCCATTCGTCATAATAGCGGCCCGCCATCAGTCTTCCCCCCGTTCCACCAGCACCAGCAGCGTACCTTCGCTGACCTGGCCGCCTTCGGTCGCATCCAGTTCCGCCACCACGCCGTCGAAGGGCGCGGTGAGGCTATGTTCCATCTTCATCGCCTCCAGCGTGACCAGTTTCTGGCCCTTGGCGACCCGGTCGCCCTTCGCCACGGCGACGGCGATGATGCGGCCCGGCATGGGGGAGAGGATCGCGCCGTCGGATGCGGCGGCGCCGCCCGCCTTGACCGGCGGGGTCTGGCTGAAGAACCAGCTTTGCCCCGCCTGGGTGACGATGATCGTGCCGTCGCGCTCCATGGCGGAACGCAGGTCGGTGCGCAGGTCGCCGGACGCGGCGTCCGCGACGACATGGCGGCCGTCCACGAACAGATCGACATGGGTCTTCGGCGCTGCGTTGAGGCGGAAGCCGAACAGCCCTTCCCTGTCCTCGCGGCCCGTCCAGTCCTTGCGGAAACGCTGTCCGGCGGCGGCGAGAACGCGGTCGGACGGGCCGTCGACGGCGGTCAGTGCCTCCCCCTGCCGCTCGATCAGGCCGGTGTCGAGGCGGCCCTCGGCAAAGTCGGCCATGGACAGGCAGGCGTGCAGAAAAGGCTTGTTGGTGTGCAGCGGGCCGACGAAGCTGCCGTCCAGCCAGCGGAGCAGATCGGTGCGCGCCGCCTCCCGATCCGGGCCGCGGCAGATGACCTTGGCGATCATCGGGTCGTAGAAGGAACTGACGGTATCGCCTGCCTCCACGCCGGTTTCCACGCGCGCGCCGCTGTCGAACAGCAGCCGGTCGATGCGGCCGGGGCTGGGCAGGAAGCCTTTGGCGGGGTCTTCGGCATAGAGGCGGGCCTCTATGGCGTGGCCGTTGATCGACAATTGCTCCTGCTTCTTCGGCAGGGGTTCGCCGCTGGCCACGCGGAGTTGCCATTCGACCAAGTCGACGCCGGTAATTTCCTCCGTCACCGGATGTTCGACCTGGAGGCGGGTGTTCATCTCCATGAACCAGATGCGGTCGGCGCGCAGGCCCCCACCTTCTTTGGCGCTGGCGTCGGCGATGAACTCTATGGTGCCTGCGCCGACATAGTCCACCGCCTGCGCGGCGCGGACGGCCGCGCCGCAAATGGCTTCGCGGGTGGCGGCATCCATGCCGGGCGCGGGAGCCTCCTCTATCACCTTCTGGTGGCGGCGCTGGAGCGAGCAGTCGCGTTCGAACAGGTGGACGACCTGGCCGTGGCTGTCGCCGAACACCTGCACCTCGATATGGCGGGGCGAGAGGATATATTTTTCGATCAGCACCTGGTCGTTGCCGAAGCTGGCGGCCGCCTCCCGCTGGCAGGAGAGGAGCGCGTCGGCGAAGGCTTCCGGCGCGTCGACGCGGCGCATGCCCTTGCCGCCGCCGCCCGCGACCGCCTTGATCAGCACGGGATAGCCGATGGCGTCGGCTTCGGATTGCAGGCGCTCCGCGCTCTGATCCTCGCCCAGATAGCCGGGGGTGACGGGGACGCCCGCTTCGGACATCAGCTTCTTGGCGGCGTCCTTCAGGCCCATGGCGGTGATGCTGGCGGGATTGGGGCCGACCCAGATGAGGCCCGCATCGATGACGGCCTGCGCGAAGGCGGCGTTTTCGGAGAGGAAGCCGTAGCCGGGGTGGATGGCCTGCGCGCCCGTCGCCTTCGCGGCGGCGATGATGTGGTCGCCGATGAGGTAGGATTCGCGGGCCGGGGATGGGCCGATATGGACGGCTTCATCGGCTTCGCGGACGTGGAGCGCCTTCGCGTCGGCGTCGGAATAGACCGCGACGGTGCGGATGCCGAGGCGGCGCGCTGTGCGGATGATGCGGCAGGCGATCTCGCCGCGATTGGCGATGAGCAGGGACTGGATCATGAGAGACTCCCAAATACCTCCCCAATATGGGGAGGGGGACCAGCCGCAGGCTGGTGGAGGGGCTGGCGCGCAACACAGGCGGCTGTGATCGCCTTGACGACATTGTCCGGATTCTGGAGGATATCGCGGGCAGGAATGCGGAGGGTGTGAAAGCCCAGCCGTTCCAATGCAGCATCCCGGTCCTGATCGCGGGCGGGCCGATGGCCGCGTGAATGGACTTCGCCGTCGACTTCGATAGCCAGTCGTGCCGAAAGACAGGCAAAGTCGAGACTGTAGCGGTCTATCGGATGCTGGCGCCGGAATTTGAAACCGCCGGGGCGTGCCTTCAGGGCGCGCCACAGGACGACTTCCGGTAGATTGCCGCTGCGGCGTTCCTTGCGTGCCATGCGGATGGCTTCAGTCGTTGCCGAGAACACCCCTCCACCGTGCTGCGCACGGTCCCCCTCCCCGTTCCGGGGAGGTATTTCGTCCCCTCCCCTCACATGCGGAACACCCCGAAGCGGGGCGCCTCCTCTACTGGAGCGTTGAGCGTGGCGGCGAAGGCGAGGCCCAGCACGTCGCGGGTCTGGGCGGGGTCGATCACGCCATCGTCCCACAGGCGGGCGGTGGCGTAATAGGGATTGCCCTCATCCTCATATTTCTGGCGGATCGGGGTCTTGAAGGCTTCGGCTTCCTGCGGCGTCCATTTGGCGGCGTCGCGGTGGACGGTCGCCAGCACGCTCGCCGCCTGTTCGCCGCCCATCACGGAGATGCGGCTGTTGGGCCAGGTGAAGAGGAAGCGCGGGCTGTAGGCGCGGCCGCACATGCCGTAATTGCCCGCGCCGAAGCTGCCGCCGATCAGCACCGTGATCTTGGGCACGCCGGCTGTCGCGACCGCGGTCACCAGCTTCGCGCCATGCTTCGCGATCCCCTCCGCCTCATATTTGCCGCCGACCATGAAGCCGGAGATATTCTGGAGGAACAGCAGCGGAATGCGCCGCTGGCAGGCCAGTTCGATGAAATGCGCGCCCTTTTGCGCGCTTTCGCTGAACAGCACGCCGTTATTGGCCAGGATCGCGACGGGCATGCCCCAGATATGGGCGAAGCCGCAGACGAGCGTGGTGCCGTAGAGCGCCTTGAACTCGTGAAATTCGCTGCCGTCGACGATGCGGGCGATCACTTCGCGCACGTCATAGGGGGCGCGGACGTCCTGCGGGATGATGCCGTACAGTTCTTCGGGGTCGTATCTCGGCGGGTTCGGTTCGCGCAGGTTGAGGTCGATTTGCGGCGCGGGCTGGAGCGTCGAGACGATGTCGCGCACGATGGTCAGCGCATGTTCGTCATTTTCCGCGACATGATCGACCACGCCGGAGCGGCGGCCGTGGACCTCCGCGCCGCCAAGGTCTTCGGCGGAGATGACTTCGCCCGTCGCAGCCTGCACCAGCGGGGGGCCGGCCAGGAAGATCGTGCCCTGGTTGCGCACGATCACCGTTTCGTCCGACATGGCGGGCACATAGGCGCCGCCCGCCGTGCAGCTTCCCATGACGCAGGCGATCTGGGGGATGCCCCGCGCCGACATCTGCGCCTGATTGTAGAAGATGCGGCCGAAATGCTCGCGGTCCGGGAAGACCTCCGCCTGGTTGGGCAGGTTCGCGCCGCCGCTGTCGACCAGATAGACGCAGGGGAGGCGGTTCTCCATCGCGATTTCCTGGGCGCGCAGATGTTTCTTCACGGTCAGCGGATAATAGGTGCCGCCCTTTACCGTGGCGTCGTTGCAGGCGATCATCACCTGCCGGCCCGACACGCGGCCGATGCCCGCGATCATGCCCGCGCCGGGCACTTCGCCATGATACATGCCGTTGGCGGTGAGTTGGCCCACCTCCAGAAACGGACTGCCCGGATCGAGCAGCCGCTCCACCCGGTCGCGGGGGAGCAGCTTGCCGCGGGCGACATGCTTGGCCCGCGCCGCCTCGCTGCCGCCGAGCGCGGCGTGGGCGACCTTTTCGCGCAGTTCGTCGCGCAGGGCGCGGTTATGCGCGGCGTTGGCGCGGAAGCTTTCGCTCTCCGCCGAAAGCTTCGTATCGAGAACAGGCGCACTCATGCCCTTGCGCTCCCCTGCCCCACGGTTGCATATCCAGGGCCATCCATGCCGACCATCCTGCTCCTCACCATTTCCAACCTGTTCATGACCGCCGCCTGGTATTGGCACCTGAAGGGCGGGATGAACAAACCCCTGTTCGCCGTCATCCTGATCAGTTGGGGCATCGCCTTCGTCGAATATTGCTTCGCCGTGCCCGCCAACCGCATAGGCTTCGCCAGCGGATGGAGCGCGGGCCAGCTCAAGATCGCGCAGGAGGCCATCGCGCTGATCGTCTTCGGCGGGTTCATGGTGACGGTGCTGGGCGAACCGCTGCACTGGCGCCATCTGGCCGCTTTCCTGTGCATCATGGCGGCGGTGGGTTTCCTGTTCGTGGGACGGTCCTGAGAGTGCAGCGTGCTCCTGCGGAGGCAGGAGCCTAGTCCCGCCGTCTGAACTGGGTTCCTGCCTTCGCAGGAACACGTAACAGGCTTGGGCAAGGTCAGGGCCACATTCACGCGCCGATCAGTTCGCGGCCGATCAGCATGCGGCGAATTTCGTTCGTGCCCGCGCCGATGTCGAGCAGCTTGGCGTCGCGCATATAGCGTTCGACCGGCCAGTCCTTCGTATAGCCCGCGCCGCCCAACGCCTGCACCGCCTCCAGCGCAACCTTCATCGCATTCTCGCTGGCCAGCAGGATCGCGCCCGCCGCGTCGAAGCGGGTTGTTTTCCCCCGGTCGCAGGCCTGCGCCACCGCATAGACATAGGCCCGCGCACTATTGAGCGCGACATACATGTCCGCCACCTTGGCCTGCATCAACTGGAAGGCGCCGATGGGCTGGCCGAACTGCCTGCGTTCGCGCACATAGGGCAGCACCACGTCGAGGCAGGCCTGCATGATGCCGAGTTGGATGCCGGAGAGCACCGCCCGCTCATAGTCGAGGCCCGACATCAGCACGCCGACGCCGCCGTTGAGGGGCCCCATGATATTTTCCTCCGGCACTTCGCAATCGTCGAAGACCAGTTCGGCGGTGGGCGATCCGCGCATGCCGACCTTGTCGATCTTCTGGCCGATGGAGAAGCCCTTGAACCCCTTTTCGATCAGGAAGGCGGTGATGCCGCGCGCGCCCTCGCCCGTCTTGGCGTAGACGACCAGCGTGTCGGCATAGGGGGCGTTGGTGATCCAGAATTTCGCGCCGTTGAGGATATAGCGGTCGCCCCGCTTTTCGGCGCGCAGCTTCATCGAGACGACGTCCGACCCCGCGCCCGCCTCCGACATGGCGAGCGATCCGACATGTTCGCCGGAAATGAGTTTGGGGAGGTAGCGCGCCTTCTGTTCCGGCGTGGCCCAGCGGCGGATCTGGTTGACGCAGAGATTGGAGTGCGCGCCATAGCTGAGACCTATGGAGGCGGACGCCCGCGCCACCTCCTCCTGCGCGACCACATGTTCCAGATAGCCAAGGCCAAGGCCCCCGTCCGCCTCCTCCACGGTGACGCCGTGCAGGCCGAGCGCGCCCATTTCGGGCCACAGCTCGCGGGGGAACCAATCCTTTGCGTCGATCTCCGCCGCCAGCGGGGCGATGCGGTCGGCGGCGAAGCGGGCCGTCGTGTCGCGGATCATCTCCGCATTCTCGCCCAGGGCGAAATCGAAGTCGGGCATGGCGAACTCTCCTTGGCGCGCATCCTAACGCGCGACGGCGTTCAGGAAAAATTGAAACGGCGCGGGATAATGTATAGTTTCTGTCTATGATCGAACGCTATCTGCTGCGCTATTTCCTGGCCGTCGTCGACCAGGGCAATTTCTCCCGCGCCGCCGCGCATTGCCTAGTGTCGCAGCCCACGCTGTCGGTGGGCATATCCAAGCTGGAGCAGGCGGTCGGCGCGCCGCTGTTCCTGCGGAGCAACCAGCGGGTGGAACTGACCGAGGCGGGGGCGCGGCTGCTGACCCATGCCAGGCGGATCGAGCGCGAATTCAACCTGGCCGAAATGGCGGGGGAAAAGGCGGAGCAGGCCCCCGTGCTGCGCATCGGCGTGCTGCTGAGCATTGCGGGGGAGTTGGTCGCCCGCGCCATTGCGGACGGCGCCATGCCCAGGGAAGGCCGGATCGAGATCGTTCCCGGCAGCGAGCGCGAGTTGCTGGGGCGGTTGGACGCGGAGCGGATCGACGTGGCGCTCACCCTGATCAGGCCGGGCGCGGACCGTTTCCCGACGCAATCGATCATAGAGGAAGGCTATGGCATCGCCATGGCCGCCGACCATCCGTTGGCGGGACGGGCCATGGTGGCGGCCGAAGAACTCGCCTCCGAAACGATGATCGTGCGCCGCCATTGCGAGGCGCTCTCCGCCACCAGCCGCTATTTCGTCGATCGCGGCGTCCGCCCGCATTTCGCCTTGCGCTCGACCAATGACGAGCGCGTGATGCAGATGGTCGCGGCGGGGCTGGGCATCACGGTCATGCCGGACAGCTATCGCTGGCCCGGCATGGCGCGGGTCGCGCTCAAGGATTTCGGCGAGCGGCGGACTGTCGGATTTCTCTATGGCGCGCGGGCGGCAGGGCTGCGGGAAGCGCCCGCGCTCAAGGCGCTGGTGGCGTCCTTAGGGGCGGACGGCCGCCAGACCTGACCGGCGCGCGCGTCACCCGCCCGAACAATATCTGATAGACGTCGTCGCCGCCGCCCTCTTCGAAAGCCGCCATGACGCGGCGCAGGTCGCGGGGAGGAAGCGGCTTTCGCCCCTCGCCCGGCACCACGGCGCCGATGCCCTTGAGATGGGCGATCAGTCCCCTCGCGCCGCCGCATGGCAGGGCATATTCCTCGTCGAAAGCGAAGGCGTCGTCATGGCGCGCCAGTATCGATCGCAATGCTTGCAGCGAAGGATAGTCGGGGATGCCGGCGCTCAACCCGGCGGCCCGATGGGCCGAACGCCAGCGGGCGAAGCTGCCCTGCCCCATGGTCGAGAAAAGCAGGCTGCCCCCCGGTCGGAGCAATCCCGCCAGCCGCGCAACCGCGCTTTCCAGATCGTCGAACCATTGAAAGGCCAGGCTGGAAAGGATGAGGTCGAACCATTCGCCCTCGAAGATCGGCGCTTCCCCATCCATCGCCAGGAAGGTGCCCGCGACCAGTCCGCCCGTGGCGGCGCGGGCCAGCATGTCGGGCGAAAGATCCGTCACCACCAGTTCGGCGCCCGGCCAGCGCGCCTGGATGTGGCGCGTCAGGAAGCCCGTGCCGCAACCGATCTCCAATATCCGGCCGACGCCATCGGGCCTTTGCCGCTGCGCTAGATCGGCCACCAGCGCGGCGGCCAGCCGCTGCGGCCCGGCATGATCGTCATAATGCCCCGCCGCCGCGCCGAAGGCGTCGCTTATTCGTTGCTTGCGGTGGCCGTTCATGGCTAGTCGCATTGGCAGAGCCGCACCTTCTTTTCCAGCCCTTCAAAGGACAGCGCCGACCGATGACCGCCCCTTCCGCCCGGATTCCCGCCATGGACGTTCTGCGCGGCTGCGCGGTCATGGGAATCCTCTGGATGAACATCGCGGCTTTCGCCCTGCCCGAACAGGCCTATTTCAATCCCGCGGCGGCGGGGCCGCTCTCGAGGGGAGACATCGCCTTCTGGACGGTCAGCTTCATGGCTGTCGACGGCAAGATGCGGGCGCTGTTCTCCATGCTGTTCGGCGCGTCGATGCTGCTGCTGATCGACAGGGAGGAAATGGCCGGCCGCGACGGACGACGGGCGCAGGTGATCCGGGTCGGCTGGCTGTTCGTCTTCGGCCTGGCCCATTATCTGCTGCTGTGGTGGGGCGACATATTGATGATCTATGCGCTGGTCGGGCTGGCGGCGCT
The DNA here is from genome assembly GCF_000445085.1 of Sphingobium sp. HDIP04. NCBI lineage: Bacteria > Pseudomonadati > Pseudomonadota > Alphaproteobacteria > Sphingomonadales > Sphingobiaceae > Sphingobium > Sphingobium sp. HDIP04. The sequence continues at coordinate 43,405 of NZ_ATDO01000059.1, forward strand.
GCCGTTCGCGCGCAGGGATCCGCTGTCGCTCGTCAAATGGGCCTTTTTCTTCTTCCTCGCGCATTTCCTGATCTGCGCGGGCTTCGTCGGCACGCTCTACGCATGGGGGCATGCCGCCGCCGCGCCCGGCGCCCCCGGCCATGTCGGTGCGGGTTTCGCCAATTTCATCGCGTCGCTTTCCGACCCCGACCATCCGGCCATTCGCAGCGAATATGAAATCTATCGCGGCGGTTTTGCCCGCATCTTCCTGCATCATGTCGCGCTGTTCGGCGGGCAGTGGCTGACCACCCTGCCGTTCGTCGCATTCGACACGCTGGGGTTCATGCTGCTGGGCATGGCGATGTTGAAGGGCGGATTCCTGTCCGGCCGTTGGGAGGCTGAGCAATATTGGCGGACCGCGCGCCATTGTTTCCTGATCGGGCTGATTCCGATGGCGGCGCTCGCGGCATGGATCATCTCCAGCCGGTTCGCTCCGCTGACGGCTTTGGGATCGGCACTGGCATGGTCCTTCCCCTTCCGCATTCCGCTGGCGGTGGGATGGGCGGCGCTGATCCTGTGGCTGTTCACGCGCCATCGCGGCGCGGCCCTGACCGCGCGCGTCGCCGCCGCGGGCCGATTGGCGCTCAGCAACTATCTGGGCAGCAGCCTCCTCATGTGCGCGATCTTCTATGGCTGGGGACTGGGGCTGTTCGGCCATGTTCCACACCACAGGCTGCCGCTGTTCGTGATCGCGGCATGGGCGATGATGCTGATCTGGTCGCCGCTGTGGCAGCGCCGATTCGCGCTGGGACCGGCGGAGTGGCTGTGGCGCAGCCTTGCGAGGGGCCAAACGCAAAAGATTCGCAACAGCGACTGAATTCCTATTGCGACCTATTATCATCTGCGCTATCTCCCCTTTCAGGAGATTTGCATGGTTGTCTGTGTCTGCAATGCCATCCGTGAGAAGGATCTGAAACAGGTCGCCCGCGAAGGTTGCGCAACCCCCTGCAGCGCCTATGCCCGCCTTGGCCGTCGGCCCAAATGCGGCCAGTGCGTCCCCTTCGCCCGCACCATCATAGCGGCCGAACGCGCCTCCATTTGAAGTGATTGCGAATCAAGCGCATCGGATTGACGCGAACTTGACGCAATAGCGCAGCGAAAAATGGCGGATTTCTGCGGCTTTCCGGATTAACAAACGGAAGCGAAACGCTTATGCTCCCGGCACTTTCCCTACAGCCGGAGAAGAACGCCATGAAGGGCGACGCCAAGGTCATCGAATATCTGAACGAGGTTCTCAAGAACGAACTGACCGCGATCAACCAATATTTCCTCCACTATCGCATGCTCAATCACTGGGGCATCGAGAAGCTCGCCAAGTTCGAATATGAAGAGTCCATCGACGAGATGAAGCATGCCGACAAGCTGGCGGAGCGCATCCTGTTCCTGGACGGGCTGCCCAATTTCCAGTTGCTCGGCCGCCTGAAGATCGGGGAGACGGTGGAGGAAATCCTGAAGGCCGACCTGGAACTGGAATATGAAGCCCTGCCCGTGCTGAAGGACGCCATCGCCCATTGCGAATCGATTCGCGACTATGTGAGCCGCGACCTGTTCCAGCACATCCTCGAAAGCGAGGAGGAACATGTCGACACTCTGGAAACCCAGTTCGAGATGATCGAGCGCATGGGCATCCAGAATTATATCCAGCTACAGAGCAAGGCTGCGGAGGAATAAGCCCTCGATCGCAGGGCTGGCCCAATGGCGCGCCGGCCCGTCACCTCGCGTCAGATCAGCGAATCGAGCAGGCCGATCAGCGGCAGGTCGGCCGGCGGCATCTCCAGCGCATACATTTGCGCCGGCCTGACCCATCGCAGCGCGGTCGCATGCCGCGCTTCGGCTATGCCCCGCCATTTACGGCAGACATAGAGCAGCAGCAGCAGGTGGCGGTCGCCCAAGGGCTCGCTCGCGAAGGTCGCGGGCGCCAGGCAACTCGCATGGGTGTGGATGCCCAACTCCTCCTCCAGTTCCCGGATCAGCGCGGTTTCGGGCGCCTCCCCCGGTTCGACCTTGCCGCCGGGAAATTCCCAGAGATGCGCCATCGGCTTGCCCGGCGGGCGCTGCTGCAACAGCACGCGGCCATCCGCGTCGACCAGGGCGGCGGCGACCACCAGCAGAGGAGAATTTATCGTCATAATGGTCCCGCTTGAGGGGTTTGTTAACTCTGCCCCTTTTACAAGGGTATCAGGGGCTGTGTGTAAATGGGGTGCGGCATGCGGGCATTATTCAAAAATTTCAGCTTCTGGAAGCTGATCTACTGCCAGCGCGGAGCGACGGCGGTGGAATATGGCCTGATCCTCGCCCTTATCTGCCTGGCCATTGTCGGCGCCCTGTCGAACGTTGCCAACAAGACCATCGGCATGTGGAACAATGTCGCGACGGAAGTCCTGGCGCATTAACCATCAATATCTGACAGATGGTTCGCTCCATTAAATCTTTATCAACCGACACCCTCTAAACCATCCGAAGCTGACCTTCATTCAAGCGGGGGGACGGCCGGGTAGTTAAACGTGAAATTTGACGCAAGGAGACTTCCAATGCAGTTCATCCGCAAGATGATGAAGAACGAGAAGGGCGCGACCGCCATCGAATATGGCCTGATCGCTGCGCTTATCGCCGTCGCCGCCATCGGCGCCATGACCAGCCTGGGCGGCAAGCTCGGCAACACCTTCAACAATGTCTCGGGCAATCTGAAGTAAGCTCGAACCACATTGAAGAAAAAGGGGCGACGGAAGCAATTTCGTCGCCCTTTTTATTGGTCTCGACGTCTACCAGGTGATGATCTTGACCCGCTGGCCCGGCCGCAGCACGCTGTTCGCCGTCAGCGCATTGATCGTCAGGAATCGGTCCAGCGGATAATCGGTATAAGCCATGCGCTTGGCCAAGGACTGGACTGTGTCGCCAGCCTTTACAGTCACGACATCGACCCGGCGGAGCTTGATCGCGGCCGCCTCCTGCGTCGACAGGCGCTGCACCGACTGCACCATGGTGGAAAAGGGACCGATCCCCTGCCCCGCCGCAGTCAGCAGCAGGAAGTGATAGGCCTTTCCCCCGCCGAAATCATAAGCGAAGACGGTGGCATCGACCTGGCTGGACTGGGTTCTGGCGCGGATGGTGCGCCAGGCCGCGGGCAGCCCGTTAACGGTGGTGCGCCGAATCTCGCCCGGCGGAACGCCGCCATTGCCGCCGCCCAGCTTGGCGAACACCGAATCGATATAGGCGGACAGATCGCCGGAATAGGGTGCTGCGCTGAACTGCGCCTGGCCTCCCGATCCCGCGATCGTGACGGCGCTCGCACCATTTTCCATGCCGAAGCCCGATGGCGCGGCGAAGCTCACCCGCAAATCGGGATGGCGGAAGCGGCTGCCCTCGATCACGCCCTGTTTCGGATCGTCGCCATAGAGGACGCCGTTGAGCGCGTTCAGGAACGCGTCGCGGTTGCGGACCGTGCTCCTGGATCCGCTGGCGACTGCATTGCGGGAAGCGCGCCCAACGCGCGAGGCGGGATCCGGATGGGTGCTTGCCCATTCCGGCAACGACCGGGAACTCCCAGTGACGCGGGCATCCAGGCTGCTTTGCGCCGCCAGCGAGGCCAGCATGGACGACAGGGCCTTGGGATCGTAACCGCCGGAGGCGAGATAGCGGATGCCCAGATCGTCCGCCTCATATTCCTGGCTGCGCGAGAATTTGAGCGTTAGCAACTGGCTGCCCTGCCCGATCCCCTTTTGCAGCAGGCCGGTTAGCGCCGAATCGCCCAGCAGGGCGCCCGTCAGCACTTGCAGCAGGGTGCCGCCAATGGCGTTGCGCTGCGCCGCCTGTTGCCGCCTTTGACCGTGCTGCGCCGCGACATGGCCGATCTCATGACCCAGCACGCCAGCCAGTTCCGCCTCATCGTTCATCAGCGCCATGAGCTGGCGCGTCACATAGACATAGCCGCCAGGAATGGCGAAGGCGTTGTTCACCGGCGAATTGAGCAGGGTGACGGTGAAGTCCCCCTGCGCGTTGGACAGGCCGGACTGGACCGCGATGCGCCGTCCCACGCCCTCCACATATTTCGCCTGCGGTCCGGCGTAAGCGCCGCCGAATTCGTTGAGCAACTGGGGATGCTGCTTGGCGCCGGCTTCCTTTTCCTGCGGGCTGATCGACGAAACGGTGCGAATCGCCCGCTGCTGACCTTCCACTGACGGCGCGGCCGCCAGGACGGTCAGGCCCAGCCCGGCGGCAGCAAGAGATGATATTCGTTTCACGGCGCCTCCTGCATCCCTGTTACCTTCGCGTAACGAGCAATAGCAGGCGGATGTTCCCCGAAACAGAGGATGGCGCGGTCAGACGCCGATGGCCAGGAACTTGTCGGCGCGATCGGTCCGCAGCGCATCGGCGCTGAGGCCCGCCAGCGAATCCAGTTCCTCCCCGATCGCCGCGCCCAGATTGGCGATTGCCTGCACCGGCTCGCGATGGGCGCCGCCGACCGGCTCCGGCACGATGCGGTCGATGACGCCGAGAGATTTCAGATGCTGCGCCGTCACCTGCATGGCGGTCGCCGCGTCGCTGGCCTTTTCCGCCGTGCGCCAGAGGATCGACGCGCAGCCTTCGGGCGAGATCACCGAATAAACGGCATGTTCGAACATCAGCACGCGATTGGCCGCCGCCAGCGCCACCGCGCCGCCGGAGCCGCCCTCGCCCACCACGGCCGCCACCATCGGCACGCCCAGCGCCAGGCATTGTTCGGTCGAGCGGGCGATCGCCTCCGCCTGTCCGCGCTCCTCCGCCTGCACGCCGGGGAAAGCGCCCGACGTGTCCACCAGCGTCACCACCGGCAGGCCGAAACGGTCGGCCAACTGCATCAGGCGGATCGCCTTGCGATAGCCCTCGGGCTTGGCCATGCCGAAATTGTGGCGGACGCGGCTGGCGGTATCGTCGCCCTTTTCATGGCCGATCACGACCACGCGCCGCTCGTCCAGAGTGGCGAAGCCGCCGATGATCGCCTGATCGTCGGCAAAGGCGCGGTCCCCGGCCAGCGGCATGAAATTGTCGAACATGCCCGCGACATAATCCTTGAAATGCGGGCGGTCGGGATGGCGGGCGACCTGCGTCTTCTGCCACGGCGACAGTTTCGCATAGGTGTCGACCAGCATTTTCGAAGCGCGCTGCTCCAGCTTGTCGATCTCGCCGCTGATGTCGATGTCGCCCGCATTGGCGGTGGCGCGCAGTTCGATGATGCGGGCTTCCAGTTCCGCGATGGGCTTTTCGAATTCGAGAAAACTAACCATGGGGCATGGCGTTAGGGCGGAGAAACGTCGCCGTCAACGCGCCGATGCGTCATGCCGGCCAGCGGATGGCGGCTGTTGACCAGTTCGACCAGGCGGCGGCTGTCGACATGGGTGTAGATTTGCGTGGTGCCGATATCGGCATGGCCCAGCATCGATTGCAGGGCGCGCAGGTCCGCCCCGCCCTCCAGCAAATGGGTGGCGAAGGCGTGGCGCAGCACATGGGGACTGACCCGTTCGGGCGCAATTCCGGCAGCAGCGGCCAGCGCCTTCACCATCTGGTAGAGGCGGATGCGGCTGACATGGCTCTTGCCGGAGGGGAAGAGCCAAAGGCTGTCGGCGGGCACATGGTGCAGCCAGGCGGCCACGGCGGCGCGGGCGCGGTCCGAAATCGGCACCAGCCGTTCGCGGGCGCCCTTGCCCTTCAGGATCAGGAAGGGCCGGTCGGACGCCAGCGCCCGGCGCGGCAGCGACACCAGTTCCGTCGCGCGCAGGCCGGAACCGTAGAGCAGCTCGATCAGCGCCGACAGGCGCAGGTCGAGCGGCGCGGGATGTTCGACGGCCAGCTTGCCCGCGATCAGCGCGAACAGCGAATCGACCTCCTGCGTGGATAGGATCTTGGGCAGGGAGCGGCGTGTCACCGGGCGCGGCAGGGCGGACGAGGGATTGTCGGCCCGCAGCCCCTCCTCCTCCAGAAAGGCGTAGAAGGCGCGCAGGGCGGAGGATTTGCGCGCCACGGAGGATGCGGCCAGTTCCGCCCAGGCCACCGTCAGGTCGGCCAGGCCGTCCCTGGTCGCGCCGGAGAGGCCGCCGACAATCTCCCCCGCGCCGGTCAGGTCAGCGCGATAGGCGAGCAGGGTGTTGCGGGACGCGCCCCGTTCGGCCGCCATCATTTCCAGAAAACGGTCGATAAGGGCGGCGTCGTCGCCCATCAGAGCCGCGTCATCGCCTCCGCCGCGATCATCCGCGCCTCCGGATCGAGGCCGACGCGATGCAGCGCCGCGACGATATGATAGAGGTGGAAGGCGGGCAGGCGGTTCCAGTCGGCGGTCTGCATGCCGACCGCCGCCAGCAGCGCCACGCTGCCCTTCTCGCCCCGACCCGCCGCCGCGTCGATGGCGCGGGACCAGCGGCT